>JAJBBD010000046.1 GCA_020532355.1 Candidatus Cloacimonadota bacterium
CAATAAGCAAAGAATCTCTACTTACCATTTGTACTAAAGAGATCGTTACGCCATTCCAGTTTGGCAACATTCATACGGAAGGTGATTTTGTAACCGGAATAGAAGAAAAGCCGGATATAAGAACTACTATTCTGGCAGGGATATACATTTTTAAGCCGGGAATTCTTGATTTGATCCCGGACAATGAATACTTTGGTATGGACAGCCTGATTCGCAAGATGATTGATCTGAGCTTGCCTATTACGCATTATCCAATCGAGGAATACTGGCTGGACATTGGGCAAGTGAAAGACTACGAAAAGGCGCAAGAAATCTACAAAGAAAAGTTTGAATAGATTACCCACGAATGATCGCGAATGAAAGATCACGAATGTTCGCGAATGTGGTCTAGAAGGTTGAGCGCTTCGCTGTTGAGAAGGTTTAGAAGGTTGAGAGCTGGGCTTCTCCCGCGAATATTCGCGAATGTATGAACGCTAATGACCGCTAATGCCAAGGGATAAGGTCGAGAGGTTTTCGAAGCTTGAGAGAGTTTGAATGGAAAAGATAAATACAGTTGTCATCGGAGCCGGTGCGATAGGGCTTGCAATAGCTTATGAGCTGGCAAAAGCTGATCCGGATTTGGTAGTAGTTGAAAAAGAGAAAAGCTTTGGCAGGCATACCAGCAGCAGGAACAGCGAAGTAATTCATGCCGGGCATTATTACAATACCGGATCGTTGAAAGCCCGGTTGTGCGTAGAGGGCAATGCCTTACTTTATGATTATCTAAAAGAAAATGGGATTGCTCACAAGAATACCGGAAAGATCATTGTTGCCACGAATGAAGCTGAGAAAGATGTAGTGACTTCATACTTGAGGCGGGGTGAGGCAAATGGATGCTCTGGGTTCAGGATGATTACTGCAGATGAGGCTCAATCTCTTGAACCTTCTGCAAAATGTAAGGCAGGTTTGTTTATACCCAGCACTGGGATTTTTGATACACATGAGTATATGCGCAGCTTAGCGGAAAACATCGAAGAGAAGGGCGCTTTTATCGTTTATGGTGATGAAGTCACAGGCATCGTTTATGATAAGGGTTCATATATATTAGACTTTGCGAGCGGAGAGCAGTTTCAATGCAAGAATCTGATCAACTCAGCCGGCTTATGGGCAGATAGGATTGCGGCAATGGCAGGAATGGATATCGAAGCTTTGAAGATAAATCAGCATTGGTGTAAGGGGCAGTATTACAAGACCACAAAGCTGAAGGGGATTGATCATCTGATTTATCCTGTAGCGGATCCCAAAGGGATATTCCTCGGCATCCATCTAACTATCAATCTTGCCGGAGAAGTTCGATTTGGACCCAATGCTTTTTATGTAGATGAGATAGATTATCGATTTGAAAACGAATACTTCGATGAGTTTTATAAAGCTATTAACCGCTATATTGACATTCCCAAAGAAGACCTTATGCCGGATGACGTTGGCATACGCCCCAAATTGCAAGGACCAAATGACGGATTCCGCGATTTCTATATTCAGGAAGAATCGAGTAATGGCTTCCCGGGATTGGTCAATCTTATCGGTATGGAATCGCCGGGTCTCACTGCCAGCCTGGCAATTGCTAAGTATGTAAGTAAAATACAAGGTAACTAATGAGAAAAAATATGTTTACGCTTCAAGGAGAAAGCTCATGAGAGTTATGGTAACAGGTGCTGCGGGCTATATCGGCTCAGTTTTGGTAAATCAGCTTCTTGCAAAAGGATATGATGTACTGGGGGTTGATTGTCTGATGTTTGGAGGAGATTCCATCATTGGATTCTATAACCATCCCCGATTCAGTTTTGTAAAGGCTGATGTGAGGGATATTGAGACAATCAAGCCACTGCTCAGTGAAGTTGATGCAATCGTTCATCTGGCCGCTATTGTGGGTGATCCTGCTTGCGCAAAACAACCTGAACTCGCTGAAGCGATAAACTGGGAAGGGTCCAAGAATCTGCTAGAAGCTGCTCACCAGGAGCAGAGGGTTAAGCGTTTTGTGTTTGCTTCCACTTGCAGTAACTATGGGAAGATGGAAGGTGATGAGATGATTACCGAAGAATCACCTCTAAAACCCGTATCGCTATATGCGGAACTTAAAGTGAAGTTTGAGAAGCACATGCTGAGCGGTAGCTATAGAGAAGATTTTTGCCCTACTGCGCTTCGCTTTGCTACAGTATATGGCTTATCACCCCGGCTTCGTTTTGATCTTACAGTAAATGAGTTTACCAGAGACGTTGCATTAGGCAAAGAACTTGTGATCTTTGGAGAGCAATTTTGGCGGCCATATTGCCATGTAGAAGATCTTGCTAGAGCTTGCGTAGCAGTGATTGAAGCTTCTCCGGATAAAGTAAAACAGAATGTCTTCAACGTCGGTGATACAAAGGAAAACTACCAGAAGAAAATGCTGGCAGAAGAACTGCAAAAGCTAATCCCGGATATGGTCGTAAAATACGTAGAGAAGAACGAAGATCCCAGAGATTATCGGGTTGCTTTTGAGAAGATCAAAAACACTCTAGGCTTCAAGATTACTAAGAC
>JAJBBD010000047.1 GCA_020532355.1 Candidatus Cloacimonadota bacterium
ACCCATGTATCTACATCTTCTTTTTTAAACTTCCAAAGTCTCCCAACTTTATGAGCGGGAAGCTTCTTTTCGCTAAGCCATTTATAGACCGTATCCTTGGTTACCCCAAGATAAACACTTATCTCATCAACTGAAAGCCATCTGTCATCCATGATACTGCTCCTTCTCAGATGCAATCGCACCTGAAGATCCCATAAGAATCGGTATAAAAAGGGATCATGTAAGAATAAAACCAGGTTAAAGGGTAAGGTTATTTTGTCAATAGCCAATTTGCATTAATCAAGGCTCTCAACGATATCAGTTACTGACCAATCAACAATCTCGCTATCTCCCACTAAACAACAATTATCCAATCCATGAAATGGCAAATTATTCTTGTACAAGCCTAACAAATAGCTTCTAGTTTCATGCTTCTGAGCTTCCCACCATTCCGGATTGACTGCGAAGGTCTCAGAATGAGAAAAAATATATCTTACTACAGCACTAGGAACGCTTTGTAAATCCAATTCCGACAATGAGCTGATGAACTTGTCAACTAACTCATATCCCTGAATCCATGAAAATATGATCATCCCAGATGTTCTGTAGGGCAGGACTTGCGTAGCAACCATCGGCAGTGCTGTATTAACATCTAAAAAACTCTCACCAATAAGATCATTTCCTTGGAAGTCACAGTATGGGATTGAACAGAATGATGCGATAATCTCTGGTGATTTGTCGATCACGAGTACCTTATAGCAAAGTCCCTTATACTTTTTATCCACCAACATATGATCAAGTTTGTTCTTAATAACATCCAGGTCATTTGCCCCAGCCTTTGAAGCATCCCGATGATCCTCGAGTAACTGCTGCATATGCGGCATATCCAGTTGATCAACATCTTTAGTCCCATGCATGAGATTGAATTCAGCTGAATTCGATTGCGCAATTTTGTTGAACAACTCATGACATACGCTTCTGTACGTAAGCAATAAAATACTTTCTTCATCAATTTCGAAATCTACATTTTCAATGGGCGAGAACAGTTCTTTGTCATGATGAGCACAAAAGCCAGTGAATGTAGACATCTGACCTATCCCTCTTTTAACCAGCTTGATATCATCCCCTCTTTGTAACTGACTAAATAAATCTCCAAACTGAGGGGGAGTATAAACATGAGCATTGGGTGTTGTTTTTTTTAGCATAAACTTCGATATTGTGTGTGCTTTTATTATGTTACCCTTACACAGTCCTTTTGATTTGTCGGGATGCAGGCAGTATTTTTTCGAAAATGCTTTTTGGGTGGCTTCGATGAATTCATGAGGAGATGGGCGAGTCTCGTTAAGAAGACAGCATTTCTTATACTTTTTACCAGACCCACATGGACATAGCGCATTTCGGTGTATCTTCATCCAATTCCTATCGCTTAACTAAACGAGCTACGTTTCTCTTATTCGAATCAACTTCAATTCAAACCCCAAGTCGACCAAGCGCTTTGTAGCATTCATTATAGCAATCTTAGCTAACACAGATCGGTATTTTGCTATTTTGAAATCAACTTCTTTCTTGCTGTCAATAAAAGCAAGCACGTACTGCACCTTCTTTCTCTTGAGTAATGTCTTTTTAAAATCTGCTTTCGAAATCCTGGGTTTTCCGATCTTATATTTATCCTTGTACATTCTCGCCAACTGGTCATAATATGCATCAATTTTCGCTGATTCATGATTCTTGCGCCAGGACAACAATACACTGGCAGAGGTCACAATCTGCTCAGTAACGTCTCTAATGGATGCTCCAAAATCGGTCTTAACATGTACTAAAATAAGCTTATCTGCTGTTAGCTGCATGATGTCACATAGCTCTACCTTTTCGTTGCCATCATAGAATACCCTGTCCACGACAAGAGTTTTAGGGTAGTTTAAGTATTTTCTATTATACATTAACTCATAGGGGATATGGGTCTTAGTTGTTAGAGATGATACTTTGACCTGCTTCCATGTAGCATAGTCGACCTTTAGTGAATGTTTATTGTAAGGTTCTACCATCCAATCTTCAGTCACGTGTTTGAAGTTATCATCTATGTATGTATTCAGTTCAGTGCTAATATCTCTGTTGAGTTTGAGCCACTTCCCATTAATCAGAAACCAAACGCCGTTATTCATTGTAACCTCTCCATGCAAGTGTTCTATTAGGTCTCCCTTTGTTATAGGGGTCTCAACACTCTCATTGTAAGATATCACTTTTATCGACGCTAATAAGGATTTTAACTCATCATCATCAACACATTGATCGATTTCAGGACGTAGGCCAATGAGTATGTCCGACGCACTGATAGTAGGAGACAGTCCAATCATGAGATCTTCTCTGCCTTTTCTTATGCATAGTGCTTCTGCTGTGATGAACTTAAAGAGATCTTTACCTACAAAATCGAATTCACTTCCTTCACATTTACCCGATGCAACATCCTTGATCATTTCAAAGAGGGTACGCTCAAGCCTTGCTATCTTAACTACATCTTTTTCCTCATCAATATCGTTAAGATTCATTTTATTCGGCTCATTCAGTCTATCTCTTAGTTTATGACACAGACCTATAGTCTCTTTTATTGAAATCGATGCAGATAGCCTAAACCCAGAACCAGCAAAACAACTACATCCTCTTTTACTTTTAAGTCCCAATAGTTCCAACTGATCTTTTCCAATGGATGCTATAGTCTTATCAAACAGCTTACCATAGTCTTCCTCAACGGCGAGATTGGCATTGCTTCGGAAAATTTTGGATGTACCGATTACGTTCCCAACTAAACTTCGATCTTGAAGGTATTTAAATACACTAGAGGATTTATCGAATGTTTTTTCAATAATGGACTTGCTAAACTCTCCATCAATGTGCTTAGATATTACATGATAGCCATGACCACCTACAACAGCAAAAACTTGGTTTTTAATAAGCAAGAATAGGATGAATGAGTGAATAGTATTTTCAAAGTCAAGACTTTGGCTTGTTATCGGCTGAAGATATTTGCTCCATCTTAATGCAATGTTTCGTTTTTGATGGAAAAGAAGGGAGTTCTCCTCGTTTGTGTCGTACGGTTGATAATGCTCGGTTTTATGACCAGCCTTATTGTACTCATCGATTATCACTAAACGAACAGCTGTTAACTTATCCTTTTTTTCTCGATAGATCGCTTCTCTAATCAAGTAAATGTTAATGGAAGGGATAGAGCTTTGTCCAGTATCAACCATGATAAAACCTCCTGATCTGTGGATTGCAGCATTTTGTCTACCATGTTAATCCTACTTAAATCCAAGTATCCAGCAGGTATTGATTTAGTCAATGCTTATGTTTGCTCGTTAGCCATCCTCCTTGACTTACCAATGTATTTGGCGATTGCTTGAGCACAGCATATAGTGTAGCCCATCCTGAATACTGTGTAGCTCGTTGTATTCATATTCAGTCTGTCTAGTTCAGCAACCTATAGCACCCAATCCTATTCAAACTCCGAAGTTGACCCAGGATACCTTTCTGGACTTTTCTGCCGATTTTGGGCACGTTTTGGCGGGATATGACAACATATATGTAGCCTCTCATATCTATGACTTCAATCGATGCCAGGGCCTCCAGATAGATGTAGACCCACTGTCTGGATTTACCGATGGCTTGAGCAAGCTCTCGGATGGACTTGTATCTGCCTTGTTCCAGGATGTCCAGAAGCTTATGGGCATCTGCTATGCTGAATGTCCAGCCTTTGTAATGCTGATAACCGATCCTGGCTTGGTAGCGATTGGCACGGACATAGATGGGGGGACTATCTTCAATCTGCTTGATCGCTTGGCTTTGGAGCAGTTCAGATAGTAGCATTTCTATTGCCTCTCTGCAAACATTGGTCATCTGGGCAATAGATTCCGCATTGAAGGGTCGATCGTACTGTCTGATGAAGTTGAGGATCAGTTCTTTATTCGTCATCCTGACCTCAATCATCCAGATCTGCTTGGGATACTACTTCGAGGTTCTTGTATCTGCCTATCTCTTCCACTGAGCGGATTAGCTTCATGGCTTTGCGGACATTGCCGCAGGAGTGGAAGTGGACATAGTCGACTATGTCCGGATGGAACTTGATCTCCAGGATCTCACTGCATAGCTGTGCTATGTCCTTTTTGGGCAGGTCTTGGAACTCATAAAAGAAGTTGCATCTATCGAAG
>JAJBBD010000048.1 GCA_020532355.1 Candidatus Cloacimonadota bacterium
ATCATGCTTGCTGATGGCAGATCCTACTCGAGATCCCTGGCTGGTTTCTCTTGATAACGAGTTTCTTGACAGTGAGATGACATTTGCTCCAATAGCCGCATGGGAATCTGCTGGATCAAATGCCATTATCGATTCTGTGTTTTTCATAGATGTATCTGATATACCGGACGATGTAACTTATGAATTCGAAGGGGTCGACACCCCAATCCCTGAAGCACAATCTGGTGAAGGATTCGATAATTCGTTAACCTTCAATGAGTTAATTAAGTGGATCAATTCTAACGTTGATTCAGTACTTGTCCACACTCAGATTATCATTCCACCCGGGATTTATAACTTCAGCGATCAGATTATCATGCACACCAATATCAGTCTTAAGGGAGCTGGGTCTGATTTAACGGAATTGAGATTCTTGATCCAATCAGATCCAACGAGCGGGACAATGACTCAAGATGATTGCCGAAAAGATGCAATTCGAATAAATGGAAGTGATGATGCACCACTTTCCAATGTCGGTATCGAAGACTTAAAGATAGTCAGAATCAGGGAGTTTCTTTCGGAAGGCGAGATATGGAGTTACGTTAAGGTTAGAGTTGGTGATCCAAAAGAATATGCGGGTAACAATATAGCTATCCGATTTGCAAACAACTGCTGGGTGAAGGGAGTCGCCAGCGAAAAACCCTTCCGCAATCATGTTACAATGCAATCAGCACATCATGTGACAGTTTCCGGAGTGTATTTTCATTTAGCAAATCACTACCGCGGAGGTGGATTTGGGTATGGAGTAGGCCTGTGGGATAGTAGCAATAATTTAATTAGCAACTCAATATTCGATCACCTAAGGCACGGTGTAACTGTTGTGGATGGTAGCAAGTACAATGTGATATCGTACAATTATTTCCTAAATCAATATTCCTCAGAGTTTAATGAAGACTTTCCTGGGTGGACTCAATGGGCACTCCCAACAGATGTAAATACCACTCCGCGAGGCGATATTGCAATTCACGGAGAGGCTGAAAATCATTGGTTCCACGAAAATCCTGACACTCTTTATACAGATGATCCCAGCAAAAGACCGATGAATAACCTGATTGAGGGAAATTGCCTAAGAAATTTGGAGGTTGATGGAACTCATGAATACAATGGGTCGCACAACACATTTTTAAGGAATCGTGTGAAAGGACAAATTCATGTTCACGGGAGAGATGGATATACCGATAGTTTCTTAACTTGGGCTCAAGCATGGTTTGTTGGTTGGTCTCTATGGGATTTCCCATATGTACTAAGCCTATTCCCTGTTCATTATCTTGTCAGTAAAACATGTGTTGATTGTACTGCACTTAAATTCGATAAGGGCGATTACTTTAAAAACCAACCCCGCCAGCTTTTCGTTAACAATTATGCCAGAGAGCGCCATTGGTGGAGAAGCCAGATCCAGGACTATCCTGTGAGATTGCACAGCCAAACATCACAGTTTCAAGCAAATACTCTCAAGGATTATGCCACTTGGTGGGGTGGTGTTAAGAAAGTGACAACAGATAGGGACTCTGATTTTGATGGTGCCACATCTTTTTATAATTTTGATTCAGGCACGCAAGCAAAACCATATTTCTGGCCCGATATGATAACATGGCCGTACAATTACAAAAGAGATGAGAATCCAGCTCAACAGAGGTTTCATTTTGGTGATAAGTATACAGTGGGCTCCGATGATAATACAAGTTTCGTTTCAATACATCACATAACAGCCGATACTCTGCTAGTGGAAGACCTGGTAATCAATCCAGGACGTTTGATGCTTGTTGAGCCGGGCGTTACAATATCGATTAGTAACGGAAAACGGATAAAGATTCATGGATCTCTAATTGCCAACGGAACGGAGGCAGAACCCATAACCTTTACCAGTTCTGATTCACTTAGTACTTGGCGAGGAATTGAGGTAACACAGAAAGACAATAAACCACTACCCAGTATATCACTGAACAACTGCAATATCAGTAGGACAAACAAGAGAGCACTCTTCCTGGAAAGCTACTCTGAGGCACATATTGATTCTTGCCGGTTTGTTAACAATCAGGATCATGGGGCCATAAGTTCACGAGATGGAAGCTTATATCTCTCCAATAGCCTGTTTTCAGGCAACAGTATTTACTCAAATTCACAAAAGAACGGAGCTGCATTGTTTCTCGAAAACACTGATGCTCATGTTTCCAACACAATATTCGCTGGCAATGTGAGTAAAAGTAGCATTACAGGAACAGTCCATGTTAAGCGCATGGTTGGGGACGAGAACAGGAAAATCGAGTTCTTCAACTGCTACTTTAGCAGCAACACATTTGACACAAATACATCAAATGAGAATATAGGTTTAGCAATCTACTCTCAGGACTATGAAGGGGCATTAGACATATGCAACTGCTCTTTCATAAACCAGCCACAAGAAATATTCAGCACGTTAAACAACGATGTATTTATCACGAATGGCTTATTTTGGAACAGTAGCAGCGCTCCTCATTTCATCAAATCTAATCAGACGAATCCACTCTTTTCATTTATGGTAAGCAAGAGCTTCATCCCCGATTACACGCAAAGCCCGAATATAAATAACTATACTGTCCTTGATACGGTTTATACTGGCAATGCAATGTTGCATCTTGATACAGAGAGTAACCTATACTCACCCCAAGAATTGTCTTTTTTGGTAAATGCAGGAAACAATGGTGTTCAGGGTCTGGAATCATACATAGCTACGGATCTGTTAGGAAATCCCAGGTATTGCGGATCTGGCATTGATATCGGAGCGATCGAAGTGATGAAACCGGAGGTCAGCATAGCTGATTCATTGGTAGATTTTGGTGACGTTCCAGTGTTCGAAGAACAGGTTTTGGTATATCGCGTAGAAAACATCGGCACAGAAGATCTGATTTTAGATAACCCAAACTTCCCAGAGGGCTACTCCACTGATATCAGCTTCCCTTACATA
>JAJBBD010000049.1 GCA_020532355.1 Candidatus Cloacimonadota bacterium
ACATTCTGGTAGGCTCGAGTTTGAGCACAATGGCAGGTTATTTAACGAAGCCGACGTCAGAGGTATTTGCGGAGTTGGAGAAGGCACTAAAACCGAGGATCTCACTCTGATTGGAAAATTTGGCATTGGTTTCAAATCTGTCTATGCAATCACCAACAACCCTGAAGTTCATTCTGGAAAAGATCACTTCAGGATAGAGCATTACGTAAGGCCTTATGAATGTGAAGAAAAGATTCCTGCCAAAGGTCATGACACACTGTTCATCTTTCCTTTTGACCGAGAGGATGTTGATGCCCCTATGGCCTTTGATGAATTGCAAGAGTCTCTGAATAATATGCCCACTCACACGATACTGTTTTTGAAGCATATAAAAAAAATTTATGTAACAGCCAATGGTAACGAAATCATGATTCTTTCAAAAAGAACTGCTGCTAGTCACTCGCACGGCATAAGTGAGATCGTTTTGAATAACATGAATACTCATAGAGATAGGTACCTTCTTTTTTCCAAACCAGTCGATCATCGAGTAAAAGGCCTTTCAGTGGAGATTGCTTATGAGTTATCAAAGAAAAGCAACGTGGCAAAGTCTTGGGATACTGACCTAGTAGTTTTCTTCCCAACTGAGAAAAAGACCAATTTAGGGTTCATTATACAGGGACCCTATAGAACAACTCCAGCTAGAGACAATATCCCATTAAAGGATGACTTCAATAGGCTTCTCATAGAAACTACGGCATGTTTAATGATAGATTCTCTTTTATGGCTTCGTGATAATACTTATCTGGACGAAAACATATACGACTTGCTCCCAATTGAAGAATTTGACTTTCCCAGAGGGTCTATGTTTAGGCCATTTTATGAAAAGCTGATTACAGCACTCTCCGAAGAAGATCTTATTTTAACTAGCGCTCTAGAGCCTAAGGGATCACCCGTTTATTGCTGCTCTAAGAAACTCGCAATAGCTAGGAGTGCAGAATTGAGGCAATTGCTTGATAGTAACTTGCTGCTTGAGCTAACAGATAATCAAACCCGTTATTGGTTAAGCGGGGCAATAACCGAGCAGACTAAGACTCTTTTCTATAAATACCTGAAAGATAATCTTGATATAGAAGAGTGGAGACCTGAAGATCTAATATCAAAACTGAACAAATCGTTTCTTACCAATCGTGACGACGATTGGATTGTCAAACTATATAAGCTAATACTTACTCAACGGCAGTGGTTTACAAATTTAAACAGTCAGAAGGCTAAACCAAAATGGGATATTGAAAACAAAATCCCTTTTTTTAATAAACCTATAGTACGATTACAAAACGGAACTCAAGTCAAACCTTTCAAATCGTACACATGTCAAGAACCATCAGCATATTTGTCTAACTCAAATCAGGCAGAATTTCCTAGCGTGAAGAGCAATATCTTGGATGATCCAGAAGCCAAGTCTTTTTTCGTACTTCTTGGATTCACAGAGCCAAGCGATACTGAGTTTCTAATTGAATACATATTACCAAAATACGAAAATGAAGTGATGGCACATGCTGACCTTTCTTATCAAATAGACACAGCTCGCCAGATAATCCACGCGTGGGAGATCTCAAATAATGAAAAAAAGTTACTGATAAAGAAAAAACTTGAACATCTCTTATGGTTGCCTGCCCATAGTTTCTCAGATGAAAACAAATATGTTCTATCTGGACATAATGTTTGTTATGTGCTAAACGACAAAATATCTCTGTTTCTTGCCGGGAGTGACGATCATTATTACGTATGCTCAGAACTTCTGGATATGAAAGCTACTTTGATTGAAATGGGAGCTAAAGATTGCATTCAAGTTACATGCAGGGAAGAGGATGATGATGGGAATGTTGCTATTTCGGATAATCGCGGGAATCACATAAGAGGATTGGATGGATTCGATCCCATGGCCAGTGTCGACGGACTTGATTATGCAATACAAGCAACGATATCAGACCATAACATCATAAGAGCGAAGTTCATATGGAATGAAATATTAATACCCAATAGCCACTTGATTTCTGGGAACATTGAGCATTCCACTTTACAGTCTTATAGAAACCCTTTCCGGATTGAAGTCAAATCAAAGATCGGCAACTCGATTGAATTGGGTCCTTGGCTACCAAACACTCAAGGGCATTTTCACAACATTAAAGAATTGTCATTAGCTGAACTCCCAGAAGGTTTTTCGAGGGATAGAAGATTAGCAGAAGTTCTCGGTATGGAGATACCTGAGGATGATCCCTTTGATATATTTGCTCGTGAAATCGGGCTTCCTGCAGAAATCTTAAGAGAGTTAAAGAATAATCCGGATCTGGTCCCGGATATCTTAGCAGGAATCAAAAAGATAATCGATAAAGCTAACAGAATATCATCCAAGAATCAGTTAGATATTAACGAGTTTACAGATCCTGAATTCCCTATGTTCAGTATCCCAGATCCAGAAAGACGTGAAAGAGTTGTATCAAGCGATATTCATGAAGCACCTGAAAAGACGTTTGAGAAAAAAGAACGTAGTGTTAGGACTTCAGGAAGATCGGTTAACAAGGAAACATATCTAAAGAATTTCTATACGAACTCCAATAACGAAATGGTCTGCCAATTATGCAAAAAAATCATGCCCTTCAAGAAAAGGAACGGTGAGTACTACTTCGAAGC
>JAJBBD010000050.1 GCA_020532355.1 Candidatus Cloacimonadota bacterium
GGAATCGTTCCCACTATAGGTAAGCGGACAAAGCCTTCCATATCTTCCAGAGTCCGCAGCTTTGTATCCATAGAGTGCACAATAAAGGCAAACCCCACTCCTAAGCCAAGCCCCAGAATTATTCCCACCAGAATATTCATTGATACTCTTGGTTTAATCGGAATAGTAGGACGATTTGCATAATCAATAATGCGAATATTGCCAACTTTTGCTTGCTCGGCAATCTTAGCATCCTCATACTTCTCCATCATAATACCGTGTATCTTACTATCCAGCATCATATTTCTGGAAAGTCGGGCAAGCTCCAATTCGGTATTTGGAAGAGATATAATACGTTGTTCATACATCTCTTTGGTTTGCTCAAGTCCATTTACCCTTGTCCGCGCCAATTCGAGATCGATACTTGCCTGAATAATCCTACTTACCAAATCGCTTCTCGTAGAAAGTGGATCTGAGGGTACAGTAACACTAATCAGCTTCTTGACTTCTCGATCAAGGTTTTCTCTGGTATTTTCCAATTCCCGGTTTAAAAGAATAATCTGAGGATGATCTAAGGGATACTCATTTTTAGTTATGAGCTTAGTAATCAATGCTTGAGTTTCAACAACTTGTTTACGCAATTCAACAAGGTAAGGGGTTTGAATTATATTGTCTACATCAACCATCAGCGAATCTTGGTCTCGTAGCTGCTTAGAAAGAAGATCCAGGCTTTTTGCCTTAACTGCCATTTCGGTTAGGGCAGATTCCAATTCTGCTTCCAGTTCTGAAGATTGCTCAATAAGCTTTACTGTTTCTGTACTTAATTCTGTTAAGCGGTTGAGATTCTTAAACTCTCGAAGATCGTTTTCTGATGCCTGTAACCGTCTGCTAATAGCATCAAGTTGGGTCTCCAAAAATTCCCTGATTGTGGTAAATTCTAGTCTAGCAAATTGAGTGTTCTGCTGCTGAATAGCTTCTGCAACTGCGTTAACCGCTGCCTGTGCTTCTATGGGGCTGGTAGATTCTATGGATATTGTCAATAAATCTGTATCGCGCTTGGATTCTACGGATACATTAGCTAATCCTCCGGGAGGATTTGCCAATGACGCTATCGGAAAAAGATCCCAATCAGGATATTTTTTCATAATCTCCCAAGCCAGGCTCAAGGTTGGCTTACTCTTAATAAGCTCAATTTGGTTATTAATGCTATTTCTGCCTATACCGGGAGTAGCCATCATTAAAAAGCCAGCATTACTATTCTGATCTTCCAAAAGAATTCTCGAAGTAGCAGAATAGATCTTTGGTTGACGAGCAGTATAGAAGATTGTCCCAGCCATAACAAACACAAAGATCATTACAATTAGATATCGGTATTGCAGAACTATTCGCAAATAATCTGACAGCTTTATTTCGTCTTGAATTGGTTGATTCTGGATATTATTTTCCACTTGAGCCTTCCTTGGAGTTATAATCCGCTAACAAGATTGTAAACGCTGAGTGCAATTGCTGCTTTGGAGAGAAAATCTGCAACGCGTGAGAATGCATAGAATATTGTTCCAGATACCACAATAGTATCTCCGGGTTTCATTTCTGGTATTAAGGATGTATCGCCAGATTCGAGATATTCCTTAAAATTTACCCAGATCACTTTTTCACCCTCTTCCGATGGGCGGACAATGCGAATTTTTGAGAGTTTGGCATCTTCTCTCGGACCGCCAGCAAGAGCCAGTAAGGTAAGAAAATCTGTATCATCCGGCACAACATACAGCCCCGGCTTGGCTACTTGCCCCAAAATATATGTATTCATTTTCAGCTTTTCTACTCCGCTTCTAATGCCGTCAAAAGTATAAGCCGAGATATTACTGGATGGCGTAAACGTCATCGTGGTTTGGCTGAATAATGTTAAACTTATACAGATCAATAGGATCGCAAACAGAATCTTCTTCACATTTTCCTCTTTTGCATTTTACGTAAAAATCCTGAGCTTGTCTTTCCAGTCAAGCATTTTTTCTTGAACATACCCGCAACCCCTTGCTTCATCGAGGTAATAGCGAAGATTCCAGCTAAGTTCATCCCGCATACTAAGCAAGATCTCAGCCGTAAGCTCTGGTAGCTCATCGATAGTGATTTGGGATAGGTATAGGTTTTGAAATACAATCATGCCAACAAATATCGGCTACTGGCTTGTAGTAAAGCAACGTTCTATGGATTCAGAACCCATATACATCTGTTTATCTGCATCCCAGTCGAAATAATCTACTCTCCACCGGAGTGTAGAGCCAATGGTTATAGGAGGATTAAGAATAGGTAATTGAATCTCAAGAAGATCATCATCCTCTGCAGTAGGATACATGTCTTCACTCCAGATTAGGGAGTTGTCTTGATTCCACAGCAAAACTCTGTAAAAACCAGTGCCATCATCGGCTCTTGTCCATTGAAACCTCAATCCGTCAGGATTTATATATGCATTATCCGCTGGAGATATTGGCTGTGTCTTGTGGAGTATTGCATAAAATACTGTATCCGATATTGTGCTGTTACCGCTGATATCAAACAACTCGATAAAGTAAGAATACCATCTTTCTACTTCCAGAGGACCTTGATCCAGATAGTAATCCTCATTAGCAGGACGATTTGCTATCTCTATCGGTTCAGGCTCAAAACCGGAGAAACGAAATACTTTAAAATGGCTAAGGTCGTTATCTTGAAATGCTTTCCACGAAATACGAATCCAATTTCCCTCAGGCACTGTATCAATGCCATTATTCTCTTCGGTTAGATCAATATCATTCCCATTATCATCAGTGTATATAGCTCCATATTGAGAATCCCCTCTGTGGGGTATAAGGATAGGGCGCGTAGGTGGGGTGTTATCTTTTGCTGGTTCGTCTTCTCCAGAACACGAAAAAAGAAGCAATGCAACCAGCAGAATCCAAATTATGTGTTTCATCTTGTCTCCTAAAATTTTACTCTTAACCCTAATCTGTTGCTTATCCCAATGGGATTTGTAATAAGAGCATAATCTATAAAAATACCATAAACCTTAAGGCTTGCTCCACAACTAAAATTCTTATCGTAATATCCAATTCGTAGATTTGCTCGCTCATCATAATTCCAATCTAAACCATAGTGACTTGTACCCTGATACACATAGTCATAATCGTATGCCAGTGAGAAAACGCTCTTTATCGAAGTTATTGGTTGAATTAAGGCAATTCCTGTTTTGGTATTGAAAAGCACCTTATCTCTCATTTCACTATTTGTGTCCCATAGAATTGAGGTGCCAGCAACATCTTGGAAGTTGATACCAAAATTCAGATCCCCAAGAGAATCCTCATCAAAGAGTACAGCCATATCTGTACGAAGTTTAACTCCCAAGTCTAAACCAGTTCCAGATCCGAGATTGTCTTTTATTCGGCGTTGAATAAATTTTACATTGCCACCCATACCTAATTCAAAGGGTATTTCGAAAAACTGCCACCCCATATTTGCCCCAAATCGAATGGTTTTGGAAAAGGCAAATTGATATAGATCGTCGGTGGATCTAAAAGTTCCATCCGGAATACCAGGTAATTGATCATTCATATTATTGATGCGTTCATCTACATTGGTGCCCAGAAGGTACTTTTCATCGAAATAGGGAATATCGCTAACTGTTAGGCGAGTTACATTAAAAGCTATAGATACATCATTGGGAAGTGGTTGAACATAGCTAAGAAAATCGTAGCTTGCCAAATCTCCATAGAGAAAAGCATGCATTGCCGAAACTTCAGACTCGCGGATTTGCGATAGACCACCACTGTTCCAATAAATAGCCGATCCATCATCAGCTAAGGCAGAGAAAGCTCCACCCATGCCTAAGGCTCGAACTCCAGCTCCAATCATCATAAAATCTCCTGCATATCTGCCGGCAAATGCAGGAACACTTAGTAATGGTAACAGGAGGCAAAGAATAAGTAGTTTTTTCATTATTCCTCTCCCTATTTCAAAATAGCCATTTTCATGGTTTTTTCGATTTTCTTACCGCCTTTTTTTGCTACAATACGGTAAAAATATGTTCCGTTTGCCAATGGATAGCCTTGTTCGTCTTTACAATCCCAAGCATAAACCGTACGGGGGTATTCATGATATCCAACCACGGTTGGCAGATTTGAGAAAGTCTTGACCAACCTTCCGCTAATAGTATATATTTTAATGTAAACCTCATCGGCTGAATCGGTTAAAACATAAGTAAATCTGGTGCGTCCATCATTTTTCGGATCCTGCGCCTGCCCTAAGATGGGGTTAGGGTAGTTGGCAATATTCTTTATATCGAAACTATCGTTTACAATAAACTGCACTTCACGAGTCATAAAATTACCGTTCAGATCTCTGCAATCTATCTTGAGTTCGTGATTCCCTTTTTGGAGGTTGAGTTGATACTTTATGGGAACTCGATTGATGTTTTCTTTATTGATGCTTATCACATAATCCTCTTCCGGAACTATCATACCATTTAAGAACAAACGGATTGAATCATCTATAATGTCAATACCATTGGCATCACTTAGTAATAAAGATATTACTCCGTCTCCGGCTACGTATCCACCCACAGTAAACTCTTGCTCTTGAACATTCACATCTACTGAAGGTCTGGTTTTATCTTCGTTACGGAAAAGGGCATAGATTCCTGTTCGCGCCACCTCAAAACTGACGGTGTTGTTTGCTGGGGATACGTGCCCACCCAACAATATCCACTTTTGAAACTCATCATTGTAACGATATATTTTATAACTGTTATCAGATTCATAAGCTTGTGTAGCTGGATCTGTATCGTGATATTTATAAGTCAGCTCCAACCTTTTCCCGCTGGTAAAAAATCCCAAAGAATCTACTAGCGTACTGTTTAACAATGATATGTCATAAGGAATCGAATATAGCTGCAAGGTGTCTCCTGCTGCATGGTTTTGCATTAAGATGGGGATGACATCGGGTTGATTTACGGGGCTAATCTCGGCTAAACTGTTTAGAGACATGCCTACTACACCTGTGGGAATAAGTCCAGCTGGTACCACACAAGAGACATTCTCATCCAAACTTATTAGTGTAGAGCCATTGCTATCCACACTAAAATAATTCATTGGCACTTCGATTGAAATATAGTTATTGGTATTTACATAGAAATGCCACTCTTGGAATGTCCCAGTAGTATTTACACGCACTTCAAAACTGCGATTACCATTTTCCACATCTGCCAAATCGATTACATCCCATCGCACTTCATCTACCTCAAGTGGAGCAAAATCTTGTGTAGAAACATAGGTATATGTGTTACCTGTTTTAACATAAAGACGCATATCTGTTGTTATCGAGGGAGCATTACCCACATTAGTAGATTTTACTCTCAAAATTGGATTACCATTATTGGGGTCAAATTCAATATCTCTAAGAAACAAATCTGGACCCGCCATCTGGAATGTATACTCTGGAGATTCATAGGTAACGCTATCTGTATCTGTAAAGTAGTATTTGTATGACAACTCTCTGGATGTAGGAAATTTACGCAGTTTTCTGGTGGTAACCCACACTGTGTTATCGTCATCAGACATGGCCATGGGAATATCTTCCCAAACGATGCTCCAACCGTTAGTAATGCTATGGGAGCTGTCGGTTTGAACAGACACATACATATTAATAATGTCTTTGGGGCTAAACACCTGGGCTTTGAATCCTGTGGAATCTGTATATACTGGCTGGGCTGGAATAAATGCACTGTGTTGAATTGTAGGACGTCCAACTCCATAGGTGCTGGTGCCAACATATTCCTTATCTTGCGAGTATCCAGCCACCATAATTTTATTCATATAGTTCGAGCTGTTGGTAGGAACATTATAATTTGCGCTGTATTCACCATTTACTACATCAATATCATAAGGAATGTTTTGGATAATCTCGTCGTTATTCATTATATATAGTCGCGCACGCTGAACAGAAGCTGGAAATTGGGCTTCAACTGTCAATACATCGCCTGGTTCTGGATTATGGTTTTGGGCACTTACAGAACTTTGTACGATTGGCTTATTAAGTCTAATCAAAGGATCCCCGAGATATGCAGATCCCTGCGTAAGGGCATAACGAGCAGCAGCACTTGAGGTTGTAGTAAAAAATCTGGCCAAAGCAAACACATAGGCTTCCCCTAAGGTGGAATAATCGTGTTGAAACGCTGCCTCACTAAACGCCAAACCCCATCCTTCATCTTGAGTCAGATATCCTAATCCGACAAAACCGAGAGTGGCAATGGCACCTTTATTTGGCTGCATAACCAGTGCCTCAGAAATTGATGCAGCACCATTGGTGTCAAAAGCGGAAGCATAACATGCCAAAGATAGAACTACAGGATAGATCTGATTATTCAAGGTTGCCACATCATTAAAATTGAACAAGTTGTAATCTGCCCAAACACGTCCACCTCCATGCCCCATGAATTGCACAAACTGCGTACCAGAATTGATGGCATCTTTCAAATTGAAGGTGCCGCCAAAATATGAACTGTTTACAGTTTGAGTATTCGTGTAGACCCTTGTAACTCTATATGTGGAAGGAATGCTTTTTCGGCGGATACGTTCAGATTGCTGTGCAAAGATGTCATTACCATCGCTTATCTTCCCTCCGGCTGTGAGTGTTATATGGTTATTCCACAGGCGATTTGTGCTTAAATTTGTGCGATATGATAAAGCTTTATTGGCAAAATCAAATATCTGCTCTTCGGTCCACACATTGATACGCGCAAGACTAATATCTGGAACCGTGTCATTACCTAACAAACATGCATACCAGTTATCGCTGGCTGTTGCACCGTGCTTGTATGTCCAGATTTTCTTAACCGGAATCAGGTTGTATTTACGACTGGGGCTATTATCTCTGGCATCGGTCACTCCCTCACCAATAAACATCACATGGCTTAACTGGGGTTCTGACCAATACTCGTATGCATGAGACAGAAAGGCTTTTATTGCTTCCGCAGAGACTATTCCATCATTGAATTCATCGTATATGTCCTGGATATCAACAATCTCTATATCGTGCCCTTCCCCTTCCCAAATCTCAGTTAACATCAGAGTACCTTCAGATTCTAGGAATTGATATGGAGTAATTACTATCACATTAGCAGAATTATTGGGGTTCTTCAAATCTGATGGCACATTCAAGCGCATGGCTTTCGGCTGCTTCTTGGAATTTTCCTCTACGGCATAATATCTGACGGCGTTCGAAGAAACGCTATCCTGCAAGCTAATCGTCCAAGGAGCTGTACCATCTACAGTAAACGGTTCGATCTGCAAGCTATTAAAAACACTGGAACCAATTTTGTAAACGGACACATTGGGCGAAGAAAAGCCCTCAATATTGAACTGGAAAAGACCATTAGGCCTATTTGAAGGTTTGGTAAACTTAATATAATCTCTATCTGTTCTATAATAACGCCAGTATTTGATCTTGATATAATCTAATAAAACCTGTTCCCTAGAACCCATTTCCGTATTTCCAGAAAGGCTAATGTAAACATTATTTGTGCCATGCAGCATAAAAGAATTAGCTATTGGTTCCCGATTATAGAATATCTGTTCTGTCTGCCCTTTCCAGAAATGATTGTTTACCATGGCTGAGTTAAGCCTTACTGTTGCTTCATGATCGTACTGTTCTTCCGTAAGACCTTCTTTGTAGGTTAAGCCATGCAACGCTATTTCCGCACTGGCTGTTCGGATTGCGCTATCTATGGGGTATTCCAGATCGACAGGTACTATTTCCAAGTTTGGTGAGTTTATTCTCTTCCAAAACCATACATCTTCACGGTAGAAATCTGGATTCCCCGCAGACCATCCTCTACCCAGTTTATCGCTAACCAATTGTTGCTCGAAATGCACTGTTTCCTCAAATGCATCTGCAAGCATGTAGTGCAAAGGATCACTATTTATCAATCCCCCATTTTCTACCATCATCCGCGCACCGTATTGGTTCACCAAGCGTAGAGTATAAACATTTTCTGCTGTATAATCATCATAGTAACGTTCATCACCATAGTGTCTATCACCAAAAAACTCGAAATAGTCGCCACTATCAAAGCTGCCATCCTCCTCACCTATAAAATGGATGGGTATCTGTCCGTATTCATCCCGAAGTTCAAGAAACCGCGGATCAATATCGTCAATATCCCAGCCCATGGGCATTTGTAGCGAATCAGTCATTTCGGTAATAAAGCTCTTCAGCTCTGAATATCCCACTTTATAGATTCCTTCACTATCGACAATCAACTGGATCTCAGAAATCTCGTTTAATGAACCCTTCGGGCTTTCATGTCGATAGTTTTGTTTGCGCTCTCTCCGCCAAATCTTTGAGCTTGCATTATTGATGAAAAAGGAATCAGCCGCTGTGTCAACGGGGCTATTGCCAAGTTGCCATTCTTTAGATGGCGCTTTGGTACCCATCAGGTTTATATTAATCTCAAGATTATGATGAACAACTAATTCTTTGCTTGCAGCCTTATATTGGAAAGGGTAAATCTTTAATGTAACAAATCTACGATCCCCCACAAAAGCAGGTTCGGAAATCTCAATTACATTGGCAGGATACAGCTCGGTTTTGGTGTAGGCTACATAATCGCGGGAAGTCTGATAGCTTATATCCCCTTCTGAAACTTCCATAGTAGGCACTGGATGCAATAAGATATTATTTATGCTGTTTTGTTGTGACGAAAGAACTTGTGCTGTAGCTCCACCATCAATAGGTATTGCGATAGGAATACCAAACATCCATAATTCCGGAAATGCCTCATCTGAAGTAGGCATTCCCCCGTCCACCTGTAAGCGGTTATAAGTTACTCCATCCAACATTACTTCATTAATAGTATACTCCGGAAGTTGAAAACTTATGCTTAGAGCATCGGTACTTTCGCTTAATATACTGATTGGATTTGCCGCCATCATAAACGGAATCGCCATCAATATCCATATGAAGATTTTTTTCATCACAGCTCCGTTGTTAAAGCTTGTTCTTTCTTAGGCCAATATCTTTGCGATAGACCATATTAGGAAAACTTATCTTTTTAATATCTGCATAAACTTTGTCTCGGGCAAGCTCAAGGGTTTTTGCTGTAGCCATTATTGTCAACACTCTTCCTTTTGAGCTTTTAAACCCAGATTCACTTTTTGATACACCTGCATAATATATTTTGGATTCCATGGCGGGAATAGAGATTGGTATATCTGTCTGATACTCTGCCGGATAGCCTGGAGCAGCCAAAACTACTGCTACAGAATGATTGTTATCCCATTTCAAAGATAATTCATTCACCTTGCCCTCACAAACCGCCATACATACATCTGTAAAATCTGTTTTTAGAAGCGCTAATACAGCTTGTGTTTCCGGATCTCCTAAGCGACAGTTGAATTCAATTACTTTGGGTCCTTCTTTTGTAATCATCAACCCCAAATAGAGTATCCCTGTATATGCGGTGTTTTCTGCTTGCATAGCTTGCAAGATTGGTGCAACAATACTGTGTTCGATGTCTTTTTGGTAACACTCAGCTTCGGAAACGGGACAGATTGCCCCCATTCCTCCAGTGTTAGGACCTCGATCCCCATCCAAAAGTTGCTTATGGTCTTGTGCGAAAAGCGTACTTACAAAATTACAGCCATCGGTAATAGCAAAAAGAGATACTTCCCATCCTCGTAAGAATTCCTCTGCTATCACACCGCCTCTGCCACAGTTCTGATGCAGAAGATTGTCACAACAAGAGATAGCTTCATCGATACTATAGGCTATCATTACGCCTTTTCCGGCAGCCAGACCATCAGCCTTCAGAACTACCGGAAGAGTGAAATTAGTTAGTACTTTCTTAGCTTCATTTACATTTTTTATTATTTGATACTTGGCAGTTGGTATCTCATATTTATTCATTAGAGATTTGGCATAGAACTTAGAATACTCCAATTTTGCTGCCGCCTGTGAAGGCGCAAATACTCTTATGGAATGCTTCCGCAAATAATCTGACAAACCTTCTGCTATTGGTTGCTCGGAACCAATAAACACAATATCGATATCAGCTTCTTGGCAAAAGCTGCGGATATGTTCAAAATCCTCCAGCTTAATACACATATACGTTTCAGCTATTCCGTCATTTCCGGGGCTTACATAAATTATCGAAGTGTTCTTGCTTGTTGCAAATGCGTCAGCAACTGCATGCTCTCGTGCACCACTGCCTATTATTAACACTTTCAACTAAAATGACCTCAAAGTCTTGATCAGTTCTAAAATGGCGGCTTCGGAGGCCTTAAACCTTATGCTCTCACGATCTCCGGTAAAGACCTTGTGCATAGAAAATTCCTTATCGCCGATTTGCCAGCCAAAGTATACAGTTCCTACAGGCTTCTTTGCTGAACCACCATCCGGACCGGCAATACCGGTTATGGCAATTGATACATCTGTATTACATAACGCCTTAACACCGCGCGCCATTGCCCTTGCACAGCATTCACTCACCGCACCATGCCGTTCTAAAATATCTGTCTTTACATGTAAAACATCCGTTTTTATTCTGTTGTCATAGCTTACAACTCCACCAACAAACACCTTTGACGCTCCGGAAACATCGGTAATTAATCTTTGAACCAAGCCCCCTGTACAAGATTCTGCAACAGCAAGGCTTATACTTTTAGCCTTAAGCAAATGAATTAACATACCTGCCGGACTATCGTGATCGTATCCCCAAATATATTCACTCACTTTGCTGTGCACATAATCTTCGGCAATTCTAATTAACTCGCGATTGCTTCCATATAGCCTCAAATCCACTCTCCCGGTTTGAGGAAGCCACGCCAATTTTACACCCTGAGGTAGTTCTTCCAAATGCAACAATTCAGCTAGAGCGGATTCAGCTATTCCATAAGTGTGAATATTCCTTATATGTAGTCTATTAGCTTGGGGATATGCCTGCAACAAAAGAGACTGGATATGATTTTCGAACACATATTGCATCTCCAAAGGCACGCCCTGAAGCACAAAAAGGTGTTTGCCACCATTGCCATAGTACAATCCGGGGGCTGTTCCACGCGCATTATCTAAAACCGTAAATCCCTCTGGAACCATAGCCTGAGTTCTATTTGTACTCGGCATAAAGAGCCCCCTTATGGAAAACATATCCTGCACTTTCCTGTACACATCTTCATGAAAGCATAAATCTTTGCCAAAATATGCAGCTATGGCATTCTTAGTAACATCATCTTGCGTAGGGCCCAATCCCCCCGTACTTATAATAACATCGTATTTATTCCAACATTCAGCAAGGGCATCAATTATTGCTTGATGATCGTCTTGAATAGTAACACTGTACTCCACTGGAATACCCAAATCTGCCATATTGCTGCCCAAATAGGCTAAATTACTGTTTAATGTTTGCCCTAATAGCAATTCGTTACCTATGCAGATCACTGCGCTCTTAAAGCTCATACTAGTAAGATTTGGCAAATACTACTCTACGTTTGGAGGGCTTATTACAACAAATACAGAATCCATCTTCCTGCTTAGCGTCAAAAGGTATGCAGCGAATGGTAACCTTAAGCTCGTCTTTGATCTTTTCTTCGCATGCAACCTCTCCACACCAATGAGATAGGGCAAATCCGCCATGAATCTCAGGCTGATCTGAATTCGTGGGTGTAAAGAACTTGTAGAATTCACTCGGATCATCTATTACAATCGTGTTTTCCCTGCGAAAGTCTAATGCTCGTTGATAGAAAGAATTTTGGATTTCGGGTAAAACTTTAAGGACATAAGTTTTCAATTCACCAATAGCTATGCTTTGCTTATCTCTCGGCTCTTTATCTCGTCTAGCCAGCATCACAGAGTTCGCTGCCACATCTCGAGGTCCAATTTCCAAACGCAATGGGATTCCTTTTTTTATCCAATACCAATTACGTTCGCTTCCGGTCAAATCTCTATCATCTAGTTCTGTATAGATGCGCACTCCTTCAAAGCTTTCATGCGCAAATTCATCTATTATGTGTTCACACAATTTCATTACTTGCTCTTTTTCAGTGTCGTCACGATAAATCGGAATCAGAGCAATATGCGAAGGAGCAATCTTTGGCGGTAATACCAATCCGTTGTCATCACTATGAGCCATAATTAATGCTCCAATTAAGCGGGTTGATACTCCCCAAGATGTAGTCCAGGCGTGCTCAAATTCGCCATTTCTGCTTTGAAACTTGATGCCAGAAGCTTGGGCAAAGTTCTGTCCCAAAAAATGAGATGTCCCAGCTTGCAAAGCTTTTTTATCTTGCATCATGGCCTCAATACAATAAGTGTTTACAGCTCCGGGAAACTTCTCACCTTCAGTTTTTTCACCCTGAATAACCGGTAGGGCAAGGTATTCTGCCGCAAATCGGGCATACACTTCCAACATCTTTCGGGTTTCATCCATAGCTTCCTCACTGGATTCATGAACTGTATGTCCTTCCTGCCAAAGAAATTCTGCTGTCCGCAAAAAAAGTCTGGTACGCATTTCCCAGCGCACTATATTCGCCCATTGGTTGATGAGAAGAGGAAGATCCCGATATGAGTTCACCCATTTAGCAAAAGATGCTCCTATAATTGTTTCGCTAGTAGGGCGTACTATTAAAGGCTCTGTAAGCTCTCCTGCTACCTGCAATCCACCTTTACCGTCATCTTCTAACCGGGAATGAGTTACAACTGCGCATTCTTTGGCGAATCCCTCCACATGCTCGGCTTCCTTTTCAAAATAACTCTTGGGAATAAACAACGGAAAATAAGCATTACGGTGCCC
>JAJBBD010000051.1 GCA_020532355.1 Candidatus Cloacimonadota bacterium
ATTTAGTGGCGTATGGGGATCGTAATCTACCAAGATCATATCTGCATTGGCTCCAACTTTAAGAACGCCATGACCTTCTCCCCAGTATTTTTGAGCAATAATGGGATTATTAAACAGCAGCGTGGATGCTATCTCCATAAATCCGGCAGAGGGGTTTTCTTGCTTGAGATGCTGTGCCCAAAGCCCCACACGCAGCTCTTCCAACATGTTCACAGTCATAGCATCGGTTCCCAAACCAACTTTTATGCCATATTCACTCATCTTGCACACATCGGCAATGCCTACGGCATTATTGAGATTAGACTGCGGATTGGTTACAATGGCAGCTCCACGATTTGCCACAATCATCATTTCTTTGGGATTCAGATGTACTCCATGTGCCAAGATGCTCTTAGTAGAAATTAGTCCAAAATCTTCCAGGCGTTCTACCACACGCTTGCCATAATGTTCGATGTTATAGCGCTGATCGCTCTGAGCTTCTGCAACATGAATGTGTGTTCCACAACCTGTTTCAGCCACCAGAGCGGATATTTTTTGAAGGCTTTCATCGCTAAGAGTAAACGCCGCATGCATTCCAAAAAGGGCTTTTAACTGAGGATCCTGATCTTTTGCATAGGCTTTTATAAAACTAAGATTCTCTTCAATGCCTTCGTCGCGTCTTGGCATGCCATCGCGATCGGAAACCTCATAACAAAGATTGGCTCGCAATCCGGCATCTTTAACCGCCCTTGCTATCTCGGCAAGAGAACCGCCAATATGGTATGGTGACGCATGGTGATCAATAATGGTAGTAGTACCCTTACGAATACAATTAAGTGCCGATATTACTGCACTTATATAGGTGTCGCGCAACATTAGCTGCTTATCCAACCGCCACCAAAGGTTTTCCAATACTCCGTTGAAATCTTTAGCTGGCGCTGCTTTGCCTAAACCGGTAACTAAGGTAGAATAGAAGTGATGATGAGCATTTATCAATCCAGGCATCAGAATTTTTCCCATTGCATCTACCTGTTCACAATTCTCATCTCTCATATCGCTATAAGGGGCAATTTTCTGAATAATACCGTTCTCAATGAGAATAGCGTGATCCTTCAGAAAAGGATTTTTGGAATCGAAACTGATAATATCAGCAGAATGAATTATATATTTTTTCATGGTACTTCCTTTATCTCCAAATTGGAGAAACAAGTATTAAATAAGCACTTAAGTTGTCAATCTTATTTTAGGATTGCAATCGTTTTACGATAAAGAAAAAAGGCTCTTTCTAAGCCCATCATGGCAATAACCGAAGCCAATAGTTATCACTATCATAGAAAACCGCTTAGCTTTCACTTCCGCCAATACTTTGAGGATACATTAGCAAAGGTTTCTTCTGTCATTCTCCTGTATGTAAGGCATAATAGTAAGCCAAAGCTTCCTGTGGTAATGCTTGATGTAATTGGCAAGAGACTTGCTGTGCGTGCCAACTATAAGACCGATGAGAATCTGGGAGATCATTGAATAATCGGGGCATTGAGAGCCCCTTACTACAAGGGTAGTGGGGGGAAATAGCTCGGACAAGAAGAATTCACCATATCTTTATGTTGAAACACTTTGTCGGCTATCTTTCAAACTAAGTGGGTGCCATTGATCTACAGATAGTTCTTCACATGGGTGCTTCAGTCGAGTGCCCTTACAGTACGGACGGGTAACTGTTTCTACAGGGGAAACCAGTGCAAGGGATGGGGTGGCAAAGCTCAAGGTTGTTACAAATGCGGCTACAAGCCGCACCTACCTTTGGTGTGGCGAGCTCCGCTGCCTCTGCCAAGCAGGAGCGCTTGGAAGCCCATTTCCTACTCGAACCGAAAGAGAGTCTTTTTTACTGGCTACCCACTAGCTTTAAAAGATAGCCCTTTTTTTGATTCTGGATGTGCAGCGGGTTTACAATAAACTTGCTCCCAATTTGAACCTGAACAATGCTATTGGAGTTCATGAGCAGGCGTTTAATTATGCACGGCCTTGAAGTCCAAACCGCCCATAAGATATTAAATAAGTGATAGTTAGTTTATGCGCTTTGAACTCCAATGCCTCAATTGGGTTGAACTACGAACATTAGCGTATAAAAAACCCGGCGATAACACCGGGTTTATTGTATGGGGTAAGATTTACCGCTTATTTCATCATTATCATTTTGCGGGTATTAGCATAGTTCTTGGCAATTAATCTATAGAAATATAAACCGGAAGATACCGGGCGTCCGTCCTTATCGCGACCATTCCAAATCAAATAGTGCTTGCCGGCAGAATAATTTGCATTTGCCAACTGATTCACCAACTGACCTTTCGTGTTGTAGATATTTAGCGTAACAGGTCCGGATTCGGCAAGATTAAATGCTATTGTAGTAGTAGGATTAAAGGGATTGGGATAGTTAGATTCAAGTGTTGTAACTAATTCGGGAGTTACATCATCATCGTTATCCACAAAAGGATTGCCAATCAAAACAGTATTCGTGGGGCTACCCTCAACACCCATATAAATCGCAGTAACATAATAGTAGTAGCTGCCTTGCACGGTGCGTTGCTCGCTGAAAGATAGGGCAGAAGATTCTTGCACTATTTCGAAAGGACCACTGTTGAAACGCTTATATACACGGTAAGAGCTAATTGGCAGAAGTGGCTCTAAGGGCTCTTCCCAATGCAGGGATAAATCCACAGAATCGTCACTGAGGATGTAGTGAAAGTTGTCTGCCGCAGGAAGATTAATCAACACGAAATCGGTGTTGAATACAGGGCTGCTTGGACTAATCACAACATTGCTTATTGTTGAGCTCTGGTGGTATTCTGTGCTTGCCGTTACGGTATGAGTTCCGTTGGGCAAGAACAGTTTGAAGCTACCATTATCAGCAGGGGTTGTGGCATAGCGTTGGTTAGACATAACGGTGGTAAGGCGAGGATTTATCCCGGAGCTTGTATACACGTTACCCTGAACGAATCCAGTTTTTAACACCACATTCGTAAGTTCAAAATCGTCGATGTACCAACCAATCCCATTGGTAGCGCCATTTGTACCCAAACGGAAACGGAACATAACTTGTTGCTGAGCATAAGAACTAAGATCGAAGCTTGCCGGAATCCACCCCATACTATTTCCGGTCCAGCCCCTCTCCATATTTAGCCCCACAATATCGGTTCCGTTGTATCCACCTTGTGGCTCTAGGGCTATCCAGCTATTACCATTATTTGTGGATATGGCTACATTCACTCCATCATAGTTTTCTTCGGTGCCATAATAATGCATAAAGCTTAATTCGCTGCCACTGTCCAAGATATACTTTGGAGTGTAAAGATGGTATTGAACATTAATCGGGTATTCGCCGCTAAGATTTGTAGCCCAAACTTTGTCAGGACTATATGCAGTTACGTTTTGAGGAACGCCCCAAGCCCAACCGGTTTCGGAAACGAAATTGCCATCGTTAGAGTCGAAATTATGCTTCACATTCGGTTGATTGTATGGTACATGCAAGATAACTTCTTCGCCTTCGCCACCTTGTGGTTGTGCATTAAACAGAACGGGAATCAAATCCAACTCTGGGTCTACCCCAGAAAAACTAAGATCAAACGCTATCTGCATGATTTGATTAGGAGCAATATCTATTTCTGTGATCTGCGGATTTTCAATTATAACTCCGGAGATATCGGTACTGAGATTTGCCTCAATATTCCGAGCTTCCAGATCTGAGATATTGCGCAAATTTATAATTAGTTGCACATTTGCTTCATTTATAACGCCATCATGGTTACCGTCGTAATCGTTAATCATATAGGAATGGTAACGCAATTTTGAAGAATCTACCTGCATAGTGAAATTGTGGTTCCATGTACCCACCATCGAAGAAATGGCTATTTCGAAATTAATGAGGTGACCTGCCGGGCAGTCTTCGGAAATACTGAAGACATAAGGCTGCTTGTTTACTCCGCTTTCTCCGGGGAATAGGGCATAATATTCGGAACTTTGAGATTGAAGATTTACATATGGATCTTCGGTGGTCAGATCTGCCACAATGTTATCTGCTGGAATATTACCTGAATTTTGCAATAGGATGCCCATGCTAACTGTTTCTCCGGGTTCAATTATCATATTGCTATCGGCCAAATAAGTATCGGCAATAAAAATATTGGCAGCTTCATGATAAATGGGAACATTGGATATGTAGAGGGCTGTGCCATTGCTTAAAGAGGAAGCTGTGGGAGGATATTGATTGTTGAAAGTATATTCTAAGCCCCTAGTACCAGTATGATCCTCAATACCGATTGTAGCATAGTTTCCATGACGAGAACCAGATTGGCTATCCACGTTATTGAATGTGTGATATTGGAATTTGATGGGACCATCGCCCATACTGGTGTTGTGTACAGATTGATCATAAAGGATAACTTGGAAGGTTTCCGGGGATGTGCCATTTTTACCATTTCGTAAGTTATACCATTCAATAATGAAGGAGCGATTGCCACGATC
>JAJBBD010000052.1 GCA_020532355.1 Candidatus Cloacimonadota bacterium
AGCTCTCCGTCAAAAGAAATGGCCTGGATCGGTGAAATGCTGGTAGAAGGACTAGCAGGTGCCATTGAACGCTCAGGCGGCGATGCGGTCAGAGCCAGTGAGGGCTTGGCAGAAGACATCAACGATGTGATGGGTCAGCTCGGAAAAGATATGAGCGTGGCACTGCCGACAGATTTTCAGGTTCAGGCGGAATCGGCGGTAAGCGGTGCTTTGAGAGGAGTTGCTCCGATAGGCTCTTTTCCACAGATCACAATCGAGCAGATGTTTGTTCGAAGTGAAGACGATATCCGAAAAGTTTCGCAGGAGCTCTATAACCTTATTGAAGCAGGCTCCAGAGCACAAGGCCGCTTCTCGCCGGCGTAAAAGGAAGGAGTGATGCAGGGTGGGATTTATCTATAACGACATTTCGTCAAAAGACATGGATGTAAAAGCACGGCTCACTTCCTGGCAGGTGTCCGGCATGCTGAGAAACTACTCGGCTTCCATTCCCGGAAAATACGGCGTGGCGGACTTTGGCGCAGATATGGATGCCAGAGAAATCTCGGTGTCCTGTTCCATCTTTCCCAAACTTCGATTTTCCGATCTGGTAGAAACCTTAGACCGGATTGCGCTCTGGCTTTCCCCGGTAGACGGCTTAAAACAACTGATCTTTGACGATGTGCCGGATCGCTACTTTATGGCAAGGCTAAAGGAAAAGGTGGACTGCGAAAGAGTTATTCGTGCAGCCGGAGTATTTGACCTTTCCTTTTATTGCCCCGATCCCTTTGCTTATGCCCTGGCAGATGAGGTCTTTACGGTAACGAAGGCGGGAGAAACACTCATCACACGAAGCCTTGGAAATATCGCATCAAGGCCTGTCTATTTCCTTAAAGGAAGTCTTGCGAAAGCCCCGGAAAACTTTATCTCCATTTCTGTGAATGGCATGGAGATGAAACTTATCAATGCGGAGCTTTCCTTGGGTGAGATCCTTGTGATCGACACGGAGAAGATGACGGCTTATGTGGAAGATGGAAGCGGGCTTGTGCTGAGAAACGCACTCCCTTATCTCAAGGAGCTGAACTTTCCGGAGCTTAGGATCGGCGAAAACAGCGTTCTTATTCAGGCTGTGAACGGAACTTTTTCAGAACTGAAAATCAATGCGCGAAGCCGATGGAGGTGACAAACTATTCAAAGTCAAGTGATTTTTAGAATGGATACGGGTGACCTAAACTAAGCCTCGTATTTGAGTATCGGCGAGTCGACCTGATGATCGCTGAGTCTCTGAGTTACTTTTTCTTTGTGCTGGCATTATTGCAAAAAGAACTGATATTGTTGTAGTGATTTCCACTTAAAACCGTAGTATATAAGTGAAGCCGGAAAGGAGGTCATGCGGATGATACAAGATGATACGATTATAGAGCTGTTCTTTGAACGCTCAGAAGATGCAATATTAGAGTTGGATACAAAATACGGAAAGGCTTGTTTCAAGCTCTCATACAATATTGTAAACAATAGACAGGATGCTGAGGAATGCGTAAATGACTCTTACTTAGGTGTTTGGAATGCGATTCCACCGACTAGACCAAATCCGTTATTGACTTTTGTTTTGAAAATTGTCAGAAACCTTTCAGTAAATGCATACTGGAAAAAACATGCACAAAAAAGGGATAGCTCCTATACAACAACTTTGAATGAAATTGAGCCGTTTATTGCTTCGCCAAACACAACTAAGGCAGAAGTTGAGGCGCGAGAACTAGCACAGATGATTGAGGACTTTCTAGAAAAGCAGCCCATAGAAAATCGTGTAATCTTTATGCGCCGATACTGGTTCGCTGATACGTACAAAGATATAGCGGAGCAGGTTGGGATTTCAGAAAAAAATGTCTCTGTTCGGCTTACTCGCATTCGCAAAAAGTTGAAGGAGTACTTAATCAACAGGGAGGTGTTTGTATGAATGTAAAAACTTTTTCGGATGCCATGGGCATCATTGATAGCAAATATGTAGAAGAGGCTGCGCTCTACCATCCAAGAATAAGAAGGGCTGTTCCATGGGGAAAAGTGAGCGTAATAGCTGCTTGTTTTGTGTTTGTGCTGGCGCTAGCGTTGTTCGTTACCACGTTCCAACGTCAAAATGAGAATCTTGTTACTGAAAATGAACCCAAGGTGGAGTTGACATTAACAGAAGCAATGAATGATAAAAGCTTTGGTGTTCTATTTCCTCAGAAGCTTTTGGATGGATATGTGCTGCAGGATATCCCTTGCATTTATGGCGTTGGTGATAATGCTGTGCTGAAAGTGACCTTCAGTAATGAGGAACTCGGAGACGAAATGGTTATCAGGATTGCTTCGAAAGAGTGGTTCCATAGCCATGAGAAGGAAAGTACAGAGCTGAATATCATTCATTACCGTGAAAAATTGGATGGGACTGGAAGCTATATCTATTTTGACAGTGGAGAAAATATCATCTCTTATTCGTTTAGCATAAGGGATATTGCTGAAATCGATGGTTTTTGGGACATGGTTAATTCAGCTAAACAGATAACTGACTATTCCGGCGAATAGAACTTGTAATGATAAGTAATGCAATATGTACCTAACAAACGCAATCTAAGAAAGTGAGGACTGTATCAAATGAAAAGATAGATTACTTCGATTATTCTTGCTCTTTGTCTCTGCCTTGGTCTGGTTTCCACGGCGTTTGCTGCCGAAAACACAGCAGACAAAGACCGCCTTACCGATGCCGACTATATGGCATTGGTAATTCTTAATAACAGTAATGTTAAAGTTACGCCTACCGATGCCTATAAAATTTTGGATGTGTCGGGTAACGATTCCTATACTTGTGTGGAATTTGATGTTTCCAGTGGTGCCAAAGGTTTCGGCATCATTGATCTTTCCACGTATGATGTAGTTATGTATGCACTGGATGCAACGGTGCCATTTACTCGCACTGACACTATTGTATACAATGGATACCTTCGTTTTGCGACTATCAATCAAGACAACACAGCCACAATTTTGGATTCCAATACAGAAATCGCTAAAGATGAACTGTATGACACATCTCGCAATGGTTTGACCCTTGCAACAGAAAGCATGAAAGCAGAGAAAATTCAACGAGAGAGTGGGCTTGCCGAGGCTACTTATGCACGTAGTTCAGAAGTTTTGGTAAGTGGTGGTTCAGATACTTCTCTTGTATATAGCGCTGGCAACAATTCCAGCCCCTGGACGACTGACTGCGGAATCAATGCGGTTGCTATGTATTTGCGACACATGGACAATTATTTTAATAATAATTATGTGCAGTACACACATAACACAGAACAAAAGCTGAAGGTCGCTCTCGCAGTAATTGCAAATGATCAATTTGGGTCTACCACAAGCATTTCAATGTCAAATCCCGCAAAACTGGCGAATAAGTACATGGATACGCATAGTGGGAGCGGTGTATCCTCTGTTTCAAAAACCTCTTATACTTGGACAAAGTATAAGAATAGAATCAACAACGGAAATGGGCATCCTTGCATTTTGTATATTGGAGCAGGAGCAACGAGCTATTGGACTAAAGCACATGCGGTAGTAGGTGTTGGCTATACCAGCGGTGCGACATCCTCCTCTGGCTATGACATTGTTAACAGTGGTTGGACAAGTTTGGGTTATGTCCGGATTGCGACATCTGTTCCAGGATCAATGATTAAATAGTTGAAGGCTGGGGACACAATCAGATTAATAATACTTAACGTCAGGAAACATTTGCCGGAAAGATCAGCATATAAAGCAGCAAATCTTTTTAGACTTGCTGCTTTTTTGTGTCCATCTTTGTCGTTTCAATAAAACGATTGCAGTGGGTGTGAAAGGAAATATAAAAGATTTTTATGAGTTACCGAGCTAAAAAACTCGGAGAAAGGTAAAATCCAACACCTCAAGAAGGAGGTTAACTGGAGGTGATGACATGGCACTTAAATTAACGATTCAATCGCAGGAAGATTTTACGGGCGAATTTCCGGCTGCCCTTGCCAAATCCGGTCTTTGGCGTTTCAATGAGGGCAGCTTCGATGACCAGGGGTTTCTTATGGATTCCTCCGGCAGTCATCGCAAGATGGAAGTCATAAACCGAAGCGGTACAACGGCAGGGATTCGCTCAGGCGTGATGGGAAACTACATCCAGTTAAACCTCCATGATCCGGGAACGGAACAGTCCTATTTAAAACTTACCAATGACGGCGGCATTTTTCAGAATATCGGCGATACGATTTTAGTCGGCGGCTGGATCAAGCCGACGATATACTCTATCGGGAATACCTACTGCCCGCTTTTTAATACCAGATCAGGTCCGGGGCAGCCGATCTTTTATCTTTCCTTCTTTCAGGGAAGACCGCGCGTCATGCTCTATAACGAAGCAGGCTTGCTTATTCTGGACAGGACGACCTCTCCCTCCTTTACTTTAAAAAACGGCGGGATTTATTTTATTGCCTGTATCATTCGGCCAAATGCCAAAACGGCACAGTATGTCATAGGCGACAGGTCGGACGGCAAGTGCTGGGTATCGGAAGTCTACTCTTTTACAGGTGAACTGAATCGCTTATGCACAGCGGATATCATCATGGGCATGCACGCCGGAAGCTACTGGTATGCAGGCGGCTTTGACGACTGGTTTTTGGATACCGACTCAGAACTTACCATGCAGGATCTGGAAGCATACTTTCGCTCCTCATATTTTGCAAGCGGCGGTGACAGTGCTTCATCGGTTGATGCATTAACTGAGCCCGGCAAAGTGCTCCTAAAGAAAACGGACGGTGTCTATCCTTTAACCGGAGAGCTTTTGACAACGGCAAAACCGCTGTCTCTTTCCGGTACAGGAAGGATTGCCATTACTAAGGAATATGAAGCGGGCGTAACGGATATTTCAGCGGTGGAATATGGACTAAGCTCCGACCTCAGTACATGGGGTGAATGGACTGCTCTTCCGGAAGACGGAAAAATCAAGGCTACAGCTAATTACATTCGCTTTCGCATCACCTTTACGACAACCGATATAAAGAAAACGCCAAAGCTTCTTGATATCAGAATCTACGATATCCCCAAAGCCCCTTATGGAAAGATGGGCTTTGCAAGGCCCGTACTTTTGACAAAAGAGGGTGCTTGGGAAGCGGTTCTGGAAAACGCCTACGACATCATTGTCACAAGTGAGGTCAACGGCGAGGATACGCTCCACTTCAAGCTTCCCTTCAGAGATGAAAAGCGAAGCTATTTAGAAAACGAGAAGAAGATTCAAATCGTTGACGATATTTATAAGGTTAGAACCATTAACGACATCAAAGACGCTTCAGGAAACACCGTGACGGAAGTCTATGCCGAAGCGGAGTTTTACGATCTGACCTTCAGCGTCCGCAAAGAAGAAAAAAGCTTTGATGCAGAGACGGCGGAAACAGCGATGGCTTACGCCCTTGAGGGCACAGAGTGGCATGTCGGCACGGTCAATGTCAAGACAAAACGCACCTGGGTATCGCAAGAGAAGAATGCTCTTTCCATCCTTCGCGCTGTCGCAAGCCTTCACGGCGGAGACCTGGTCTTTGACTCGTCCAACAGGCTCGTTCATCTCTATACGGTGAGCGGCAGGGATTCAGGCGCTCTTTTTGCCTACAGAAAGAATATGAAAAGCATTGAGCGGGTCATTGATACAAGAAATCTTGTGACACGCTTGTATGCACTGGGAGCAGACGGGATGACTTTTTCCGATATCAACGGCGGCAAGCCCTATCTGGAAGATTTCACCTATTCAAATGATGTGCGCATCTCCACACTTGACTGTTCCTCCTTTACCAATCCCTACCAGATGAAGGAGTTCACGGCGATGCGGTTGGCGCAATACGCCAAACCGAAAATCTCCTATGTCCTCCATGCGATGGACTTATCCGTCCTTACGGGATTTTCTCATGAAGCTTGGTCGCTGGGAGACTATGTCCTTGTAGAAGACAAAGAGCTGGGGATTTCCGTTACGACAAGGATCGTGCGAAGAGAATATAACCTGCAGGAGCCTTGGAATACGGTGCTGGAACTGTCGACGACCTTAAAAAATCTCGGTTCTTCCGTGGAAAGGCTGGAGACCATCGCAGATACCTTGGAAGGGGCAGGAGCTTTTGGCGGCGGCAACATCTCCGATATGGTGCCTTTTAACCATCTGAAAAACTCTCGGGCGGATGACGGGATGGCCTACTGGTTAAATTCCGGCTTTGAAGCCGTGAACGAGACGGGCGGTACGGGAACAGCCGCTTTTAAGGCGGAAGGTGCGGCAGGACTTACAAAGTCTATGGCGCAGACCGTCTATCCCTCCAATCGTAAAAGCTATACCTTGTCTCTGGCTATCGCTTCGGAAAACTTGGAGAAACTTTCGGATACTTCTCAGGTCGGCGTGGAAGTGGAAATCGAATATGAAGACGGAAGCGTTGAAACGAGATTTATCGACCTTTATTAGGGGGTGAGCGGATGGCCTATTTTAGAAAAGTAAAAGATAGCATCGCACCTAAGGGCTATATGTCAAAGCTAAAATCCGTCACGGTGCGTATCTTTATTTCAGACTGCACCGGACAAGTCTTTGTGACGGACATCCTCCTTCAGGGCGGCTCTCTTGCGACCGGCTGGGTGCCGCACCCTTCCGAGATTCGCTTTACGATGGACGGGTGATGGTATGAAGAAGTTTTACAGGCTCTCTGAGACCATAAATAAAAAACAGGACAAGCGAGTCGTGTCCGTGAC
>JAJBBD010000053.1 GCA_020532355.1 Candidatus Cloacimonadota bacterium
ATGCTTGCAGATAATAGAAATTGTGGGTTGTAAGATGTCGCCCTGTACCGATATACTAGAATCTTTACACAATCCCGATTCCCGTATTGCATTCTTTAAGGGTGACGCTGGATAGTGCATCAACAATTCGCTCATAAGCGAAATCTTCTGATCCAAAAATGGTTCCGTAACCTTTCCATAACTAAAATTGAGCGCAAGATAATATTCATCGGTAAGATCAGTATCGTCTGCTAAAGGATATTGCAATTTCAATTTCTTAGCGGCTCTAAAGGGCTTTTGTTCCGGCATTTCTACTTTAAAGCCAGGATCCTCAAAATTACTTAAGTATTCCGCATCAATTATCTGCAAAGTAGCATCAATATCCATATCGCCATACAACCAAATCTTACTATTGGAGGGATGATAATACTTTGCATGAAATGCAATGAATTTTTCCTGATTTAATTTGGGGATGGCGTCTGGATCTCCACCACTCTCAAATCCGTAAGGTGTGTCTGGAAACTGGGCATGCATACATTGCCTACTCACAATTGAATCCACCGAAGAAAACGCTCCCTTCATTTCGTTGTAAACTACACCCCGGTAGTTTATTTCTCCATCTTCCGAGAACAGCTCATAGTGCCAACCTTCCTGAGCCAGAATCTTTGGATCGTCGTAAATTCTGGGATACAACACCGCGTCCAGATACACTCGCATCAAATTCACAAAATCCTTATCATTTGTGGAAGCAACCGGATAGCTCGTCCAATCTGAAGATGTCATGGCATTAATAAAGGTATTTAAGCTTCCCTTAATCAGCTCCATAAAAGTGCCTTTGGCTGGATAATTTTTGCTGCCATTTAATACTGAATGTTCTAGAATATGTGGACACCCGGTATCATCTTCTGGAATAGTTTTAAAGGTAATATTAAAGGCTTTGTTATTGTCCAAACAAGATAAATGAATTAGATCTGCTCCACTCTTTTGATGGCGGTAACGATTATAAGTACAGTTCAGTTCTTTAATTTTTTGGCTCTGTAAAAGTTCAAAGCCGTGCAATAACTTAGGTTTTTTCATGTTTATTCCTTGTAATTTTCTCTCATATAAGCCTGTAAGTCTTAAGTCCTTCGCGCAAAATGTCTCTGTTCTTTGTCTGTAACGGGCAGATGGGCAAGCGAAATTCAAGCTCGATGAGCCCCATCATATGCAAAGCTTCTTTTGCAGGAATAGGATTTGTTTCGATAAACATCAAATGATTTAAATTCGCTAAGTAAGCATGTTGGCTTGCCGCCTGTAAATAATCGCCGGCCAAACAACTGGCAATGTGTTCACTCATCAATTTCGGAACCACATTTGCCGTTACCGATATGCAGCCCTTCCCGCCAATAGCCATAATGGGCACATTAAGCGCATCCTCTCCACTCATCACACTGAAGCTTTTGGGTGCATCCCTCACGATTTGTGTTACTTGCACCAAATTCCCACTTGCTTCTTTTACCCCAATAATATTGGAGCATTCTCTTGCTAAACGAACTGTAGTTTCCGCAGTAATATTCACTCCTGTACGACCAGGAACATTATATATAACAATGGGTATTTTCACTTTTGAGGCAATGGATTTATAATACTCATACATGCCCTGTTGTGTAGGTTTAATATAGTATGGCGTAATTATTAAGGCAAAATCCGCACCCAATTCCTCAGCTTTTTTTGTGTTTGCCAAGCTTTGCATATAGTTGTTGGAACCAGTACCAATCATAACCGGAACCTTATTGGCAATTTTTTGCATGGCGAATCTCAGCAGTGCATCTTTTTCATCCCCAGCAAGAGCTGCTGCCTCTGCTGTGGTGCCCAAAAGCAGTATGCCATTGGTATCATTTTCCAAATGATAACATATTAAACGTTCCAAAGCATTCCAATCCACAGCACCATTCTTAAATGGTGTAACCAGAGCAACATAAGATCCTTGCAGCATCTTTTCCTCCACTAATAAAGCATAATGTTTTGTGTTTCTTTTTATGCAACTATCCTCAAAGTATAGTTTTTTTCAAATTATCTACAACTCATTATTCCGTCAATATAAATCACAAGCAAACGATATTCTGCGCTTCACTGATCATGGCACCATAAGCAATCACTGTAATCTGCTCTCCCGCTTTAATCGCTTTCGCCTTAGCCAAAGAAATGCTGAAATACTTATGGAAAGAATGAGCAGGGATGCCCTACGATGCGACAGTTTGCAGTTTCCCCCTGTCACTTTGAATTTGTATTGCCTAAAATAAGATCTATGCTATAATTATAATGTACTGTTTTATGCTCTACCCACATCGTAACGGAGCCCGTAACGTATCCTGTAACGGAGCTTTCCGAAGCTTCGAAAGTGAGACTTGAAGTTTTCAGTGATTAAAGCTTGAAGTTTTCGGTGATTAAATTTGAAGAAACGGTGATTAAAACCAGTAAGAGAATGACCGCTATAGAGGCCTGTTTTCCTGATTTGAAGTTTTCGGTGATGAAAATTGAAGTTTTCAGTGAGGGTTTATACCCTGTCTAAAAAACGGGGGGATGTGAATTATACAAATGAATCTTGACAAAAACCCGCAGCGCTCAAGAAGTGAACATAAGTTCATATTAATGCACTATTTTTAATTCTTACTAATGGAGATAATATGCCACGCAACAAGAGCTTACGTACACTACAAGGTCTTCCTACGATAAAGGGATTTCGTCCACTTTGGATGCGAACAAATTACCGTAGGGCCATAACCTTGAATTTGGAAGAGTACGAAACCCTTCGCTTGATAGACTATGAAAATCTTATTCAAGAGCAGGTGGCAGAATTAATGAATGTATCTCGCCCTACCGTTACACGCATATATGACAGTGCGCGAAAAAAACTGGGAACAGCACTGGTTGAAGGACGCACCTTTATTATTGAGGGCGGAGATGTCCAGATTGCTCGCAAATACTATCTATGCGAAGATTGTCAACATCGCATGGATTTAGATGGAAGAGAGGACAAACCACAAATCTGCCCCGCCTGTGGCTCAAACAGAATACTATCTCTGCAAGATTGCTTCATTCGTGGTTGCCGTCGCTGCAGAAGATGCAAATAAAGGAGAAAGAATGAAAATCGCAATTCCACTTACTAATTCGGAGCTAAGCTTACACTTTGGTCACTGTGAAAAGTTCGCCATCTATCATATTGAGAATGGTAAGATTCAAAAAGAAGAGATCGTAGATCCTCCCATGCATGAACCCGGTTCTCATCCCAATTTTCTGAACCAGCTTGGCGTAAGCGTAGTCATTACCGGTGGCATGGGCATAAAGGCTCAACAGTTAATGCAAGCAAATGGTATTGAAGTAATTGTGGGAGTATGCCCTATGCCATTAAAAGATATTGTGGAAATGTACCTTAAAAAATCCCTGGAAGCAGGCAATAACCTGTGTGACCACTAATGAGAATTGCCATAGCTAGCGGTAAGGGTGGCACGGGAAAGACTACACTTGCCGTTAATTTGGCGCTATACGCAGCCGAAGAATTTCCTGTTTTGTTGATGGATCTTGATGTTGAGGAGCCTAATGGCGGCATTTTCATCAAAGGTAGCATCCATAGCAAGATTACTGCTTACAGAAACATACCTCATTGGGAACAAGAGCCTTGTACTCTTTGCGGTAAATGCACTACTTGGTGTGCGTATAATGCATTGCTAAAATTGGGCGATACGATATTGGTAATGCCAAACTTATGTCACTCCTGCTATGCCTGTAGCGAACTTTGCCCAGAACACGCCTTGCCTATGCAGCAAGAAAGCTTGGGCACTATCATCCATATTAAGAATGGAAGCCTCAACTTTGTAGAGAGTAAGCTAGACATAGGTTTAGAACAAGCCTCGCCCCTAATTTCTCAAAGCCTAGAATTTGCCAATAAGAACTTTAAGGATATAAAGTTACAGATATTGGACAGCCCTCCCGGAACGGCTTGTGCTATGGTTTCGGCAGTTAAAACAGCAGATTATGTGGTGCTGATAAGTGAACCTACACCATTCGGCTTACACGATCTCAAGCTTGCTGTTGAAACAGTTCGTCAACTAAATTTACCTTTTTCTGTAGTGATAAACCGTGACGGGATAGGAAACAACGACATTTACAAGTATCTTGAACAAGAAGGCATAGAACTACTTGCCAAGATTCCCCATAGCCGAGAAATTGCCGAGATCTATTCCCGTGGAGAGATATTATATAAAAAAGTTCCCCAGCTTAGAGCCGCATTAGATCGCATTCTGCACAAAACTAAGGAGCGAACATGAAAGAGATAGTAATTATTTCAGGCAAAGGCGGAACAGGAAAAAGCTCCATTTGTAGTGCACTGGCATATATACTCAAAGAACAGTCCGTTATTGCGGATTGTGATGTTGATGCCGCCGATCTGCACCTTATCTTACAGCCTCAAAGCTCTCAAACTAGCGAGTTTGTAAGCGGAGTAAAAGCAGTAATAGACCCCGATAAATGCATTTCCTGTGGTATTTGTGCTAATGTCTGCAGGTTTTCTGCTATTTCGGCTGGCGAAAAGGCATATCAAGTGAACTTGTTAGATTGTGAAGGCTGTGGATATTGCTATTATGTTTGCCCCGAAGGCGCAATTTCACTGCCCGAGCAGAAGGTAGGTGCTTGCTTTATATCTCAAAGCCGACTGGGCAATACATTGGTACATGCACGCTTAAATATTGGCGCTGAAAACTCCGGTAAATTAGTCTCCAAGGTAAAAAGTTTAGCCAGACAACAAACAGAAATGGAACACAAAGATTTCCTTTTGGTAGATGGTTCTCCGGGCATTGGTTGTCCGGTTATCGCATCTCTTTCTTCGGCAAACTTCGTAATACTGGTAACAGAAGCGAGTAAATCTGGTATCAGCGATCTGAAGCGAGTATGGGAACTGGTTAAAAAGTTCAAAATACCCGGAGCGTGTATTATCAATAAGGCAGATATAAACCCCGATATTTGTAAACAGATATCCAAGTATCTAAAACAAGAAAAAATCCTTGCCTTGCAAGAAATACCTTATAGTGACGATTTTCCTAAAGCAATAGCAATGGGAAGAACTTTGGTAGAGCAAAACACAACAAAATGGCAGCCTTTCTTCCAACAGATGTGGGCTACCATAAAGGAGACATTATGAAAATAATATTTACTTCCAGCGGAGAAAGCTGGGATTCCGTAATTGACCCTCGCTTCGGACGTACAGATTTCATTTTGTTGTACGATGAAGAAAACGATAAGCTTAGCAGTATTGATAATCGTGACATCATGAACGTAGCTCATGGTGCAGGTCCAAAAACTGCCGAAAAGATATTTGGATTGGGAGCAGATGTTCTCATAACCGGTAATGGCCCAGGAGGAAATGCTGCTTCCATCTTGGCAAAAATGCCTCTTAAGATATATGTAAGGGCTGGTGGAATGACCATTCGACAGGCTTATGAGGCATATAAAAACAACCAACTCGTACAAGGAGCTTAACATGCCAGGAAGAAATGGAAAAGGTCCTATGGGTAATGGACAGCCAGGCAGAGGATTAGGACACTGCGGCGCCGGTGGCGGAAATGGAAGAAGACGCAGAATTCCTCAACAAATGTATGATGCACCATTGACAGATACGGCGATATCCTCAGATGTGTACCAGTATTCTAAAGACAATCTTAAGGCTCGCAAAGCCGAGCTTGAGGAACAGCTTAAATGGATAAATAATGAACTGAATAAGGAACAATAAATGGCAGATGACAAAGAGTTAAAAGATCTTCAGGTGCAAACAAACCTGAAAAAAATTAAACATCGCATCATGGTTATGAGCGGTAAAGGTGGCGTTGGCAAAAGCTTCGTGGCAGTTAATCTTGCCTATGGCTTGGCAATGCAGGGAAAAACTGTGGGCATACTGGATTCTGACGTACACGGTCCCTCAGTTGTAAAGCTAACTGGCATTGAAGGAGTAGGTATTCCTACCGCCGATAGTGGAATGCCAGCACCTATAAAAGTGCTTTCAAACCTTTATGTACTTTCCGTTGCGTCACTTATAAAATCTGAAGACAGCGCACTGATCTGGCGCGGTCCAATGAAAATGTCACTAATCAAACAATTCTTTAGCGATTTTGATTGGCCGGAACTGGATTATCTAATCGTCGATTGCCCTCCCGGAACTGGCGATGAACCTCTTTCTATCGTGCAGACTCTGGGCAATGTGGATGGTGCGTTAATTGTTACCACTCCACAGGATATCGCGATTTTGGATGTAAAGAAATCTGTAAACTTTGCCATTCAGCTCAAACTCCCTATTCTGGGTGTAGTTGAGAATATGAAATATTTCCGCTGCCCAGATTGCGGCAAGATCACTCAGATTTTTAGCGGCAAAGGCTTGGAACAATTGATCTTTGAGCATCAACTTGATCTTCTAGCCGAACTGGAAATGGACCCCAATATCGGAATCTCATCCGATCAAGGAAAACCTTACATCTATTTCTATAACAAAATGCCTACAGCTCAAAGTCTAATGGAAATGGTGCTGAAGGTTTTAGAAACAGTGGAGACTAAACAGTAACATCTTTAGAAACAACTATATAAGTATATAAAACAGCCGTGCTACTTAGAGCGCGGCTTTTTTTTGAATAGCAAACGTTCTTACAATGCTCTGAAATAATTTGGCTCTCTTTCAAACTAAGCCTGAACAATGCTATTGGAGTTCATGAGGCCAATTAAATTCCTGCTGATATTGAACTTAATAGGCCTCATGGACTTCAATAGCAGGCGTGTAATAATGCACGGCCTTGAAGTCCAAACCACCCATAAGATATTAAATAAGTGATAGTTAGTTTATGCGCATTGAACTCCAATGCCTCAATTGGGCTAA
>JAJBBD010000054.1 GCA_020532355.1 Candidatus Cloacimonadota bacterium
GAATACCAGCATTTGAGGCGGCTGGATTTAGTCAACTGATTTGTTTGATACAGAGTTGTAGCTGTCATGGCCCGGAGATGCAGCGGTGCCCGATGCATTATCCTGTCGTGCAGTTCATATTCGACCCCCCCAAATTGTGAAGAAAGATCATTCGATTTAAATATCAACGACGCATCCTGATCCACTAACTCAATTTGCGTGCGTATAATGTCAACAACCTAAACCCACCTCTCTAATCAACCTTTCTATTACTAAACATTGGCCTACACACAGTGGATCAATGTGGTATTTTCCACCATAAATTGGAAAGTGTGAGGTGAAATCTACAACTGATGCAATTCCCTTTGCAGGCCAGATCATTAGTCGAATTATTGCGACAAATCCGTGACCATAATAGGTATTTTTGACCACGCTCAATGGTTTCTACTGCCTTCAACTTATTGACTATTAATAGATTGTAATTAGGGCTAACAACGGAATAGAAGATGCGTCCTATATGGATCAAATATACTGATGATATATATTCACGAACAGGAGGAAAAATGAAATTCTTCGTGATCATGTTATTCACATTGGTTATAACGACCATGGCTTTTGCGTATACTAATAATGTTGGTAACTTTTCTTTGGTACAGTGGACTGCTGATCTCCAAGGTGATTGCGTGATAGGATATAACAATCTAACAAACAATAGTGTTGAAACCATCGCAACATATTCGCTAGTATCGCGAAAAATGGTCGGGAATAGCTGGGAAAATTACGTCACGCATTTCCAAGGAGAAACGAAGTATTGTTTGTCACCATATGAAGAAGCCAATGTTAATCTGTTTAGCTTATCAAAGCTTCGCAGCTATAAACCTCGAGCAGATTTTAAGAACGGAAATCTGAATTTGTATTATTTTATGCGATTTTCAGTATACGAGAAAATTGGTGGTGAATGGATCAAATCATCCTACGATAACTGGGAAGTTCCCGCTTTTTAAAAAACATTCGATGATAATCAGTACCGTAAAGATAATTAGCATATAAGTAGACTGACACAGATGGAGGATTAGGTGAAACTCGTATTATCAGCAGCTATGACATTTATACTCAGCGTAGCATTTTGCCAAAGTTGGGTTATTGTTCCTCTCGACCACGAGATGCCATACAAGAATCAATGGAAAAAGACTTATTACTATGTGGCTAAGAACTATGGGGTAGAGGTATTCTCTGAGAACGATGGTTATATTTGGTCAGGACGGAAACAGATATCATCAACGAAATGGTACGAGTTAGAGATATTATTCTCTGAAACGAGAGAAACTATAGAATTTAGGTATATTAAGATAACGCAGGACCCGAAAAAGGGACTTACATATTCATCGAACAATAGCACGGTGAATACTATAAGAATGGACTTGATGGGACTACTTGGAAGAGTTATTCGATAGGAGAAGAAATATGATGAAAACGTTTAGGGTAATTGGACTATCAGCCATATTCGCAGCATTATGTGCTGTATCATTTGCTGCAGCAAAAAAGCCTGTAACATTTATTGAAACAAATGAGCCTGGATGGTCTTCAATTGAAATTCGTGAGGGACTGTCTGAAGATGAAGTCTGGAATACCATAGTGGATATTATTGCAAAATCTTTTCAGATTCAACTACTATCAAAAGACAGTGGTTATTTAAGAACTAGCTGGAGTTATTCTTGGGCTACGGGAAAAACTAGCCAGAAATATAGGGTTAGACTAGTCGTAAAAATCAATTATGCTAAAAATATTGTTGATATCAGATCTGAAGCTAACTATTTAATTAACAATGTGTGGGTTGAGGGAACAGATACACGTCTGCTTCAAACAGTTAAAAGAGATATGTCTGGCCTCATATCCAGGGTAACGCAATAGTGTACTGATGGTATGATGAAACACCCTGGAATTCCAATTTCATTTCAATTATAAACTGACACCAAAGCTGCAAGTTGAGACACAAGGGGAAAGTGGAGATAAGGCTTTGATTGGTGGTTAGTTGCGATGGACTGGCTTTGGAAATGTCCAAGCGCTTATTTTGGACTGGTTTGGACTAGTTTGTGACAGTTTTACAGCAATTTTGGATAGCGTTTGGAAAGGCTTTGGAAAGAGCAGTTGGGAAATCGTATCTTTGAAATTAGAAAAACCGCAATTTGAGAGCGATTGTGCCGATCAGGAAAGCTCCGTAATTCCAATCTGAATCTAAAACAAGAACCGGATAGTCTATATTAAATGGTTGGAGGATAATCTGTTGCCTGTGGTGGTCGATCTGCACCTTCTTGATGGTGAGACCATCGTCAGCCCGAGAAACTACATTGCCCGGGCTATGATTATATACTCCTTTAAGATTTGAAACTTGAAACACACCGTAATCGTACTCAGCCTTGTATCTCATTCCATTATACCAGTACCTACTTATCTTGTCAATTAATGCAGAAAGCTCCCTTTTATGTTGTTTCAAGTCGTCTTCTAATGCCACTGCTTTTGAGAGCAATGTCAAGTTTTCAAGAATAACAAACTCGTTTAGTATGATTTTTCCATAGCCATAGCAATTTCTACAATCGGCATTTGCAGATTCCCTGTCACAATTTGCAAGTTTCGGTGATCTAAATTGCACATGTCCTGTCACAAACACCTCAATAGTGTCTTGTAAAGGATGTCCTACGATGCATAAGGATGCGACAGTTTGCAGATTTCGATGCACAATTTGCAGATTTCGTTGTCACTATAAATCTGGATTTCCCAATCTCTCTGTCAGCTCTGTTGACAGTGTTAATCAAGTGGTCATCAAGCGTTCATCAAGCGTTAATTATTAACGCTTGATGAACGCTTGATAAAGAAGTGATGAACGCCAC
>JAJBBD010000055.1 GCA_020532355.1 Candidatus Cloacimonadota bacterium
AAAACTGAAGCCGATAATAATGAGTACCTTAGCCATAATGATTGGAATGTTACCTATGGCTTTAGGTATTGGAGCAGCTGGAAGAGAACTAAGGAGACCTATGGGAATTGTAATCATCGGTGGTCTGCTGGTCTCTACTTTTATGACCTTGTTCATTATTCCCGCTTTTTATTATCTTGTTATTCAAAAAGAAAATAACAAAAAAAATGGGAAAAATAACCAGGTGCCACAAATAGAAAATCAATAAAATAACTTCACTCGGGAAGCTGAAAATATTATTATAAACTCTCACCCAAAGTTGCAAGCCTGTCTCACTTGGACAAGTGGGTTAAGGCTTTATGAAGTGGGGAGATAGCTTGGACTAGGTTTGGACTTGGACATCGGCTGTTTTGGACGTATTTGGACGTCTTTGTATCAGTGATTATTGCAAATAGGCCTGATTTTGGACTGGAGTTGGACATCCGCCAGCTCCAGCCCAAAATGCCGATTTAAAAAAGCCGCAACTGAAGTGACAAAACTCCAATCAGAAATGCTTCGAGACCCTGATCTTGGTCTATAATCTGGACTTTGTAGTCTATATTAAATGGCTGTAAAATAATACGTATATTGGCAGGATCGAGTTCCACTTTCTTGAGGGTGACCCCCATCGTCGGCTCTGACCGGGCAGACCTTTTCATTGGCAATTTCCCAATCCATCTCCTGTTTGATGACCACGATGTCCTCATGCAGGATATTGGGTTCCATGCTGTGTCCATTTATTCTAAATGCCATATACTTATCAGTCTGGCCAGGGAGCAAGGAACGGGGGAGCTCAATGTTCTCGCCTAAATCCCGGCAGTCGACGATGTGCTCTCTGGGGCCGGCGGAAATATCGCCAATAATCGTGAGGTTCACGGTGCGAGTGTAATCTATTGTAGGTGCTTGGATTAGCCCGGTCTTGCTATCGACGACCTTGAGTTTCTCCTCCAGTCTTTCTTTCATCCAACCGTCAAAATACTGCACGATCCGGGTAGTTCCCTTACCCGTCAGAAGCCAATTTACATTCACTTCGGACTCGGATAACTTGAGCAGAAGTTCAGGATCTGGGTAGCGTTCTCCGGCTTTATACCTCGATAATGAGGCGGCCGAGATACCATATTTTTTGGCGAACTGATAGTTCTTTAACTTCATACTCTTCATCAGTATAGCCAATCGTTGTCCAACCTCTTGGGCTGCCATAATACCTCTATTGTTCAATTTGCCATTAACATATTTCCATACGGATTTATAGTGAACTAAGAACATCAATAAATAGCCGTATAGTTGTGACAATGATTATTTTCGGAGGCTGTCTATCCCAATGGCATTCGTGCCGGAAAGTTTGGCAGCCTCTAAAAAAGTGCCGGAAAAATCCGCCAGACGGCGGAAAGGACTTCCCAAGATATTGGATGCAAGGTAGTTAGCACCCTATTAAGATTAACCAGAGAGGTAAAAATGAACGCTAAACAGAGCCGAAAATCAAGCTACCCAGCCTGCCAAGCGCAGAATGTCCAAGTCCAAAAATATCCACTCGGACTTGAACAAAACAGCTTCAAGCTCTCACTGCGTATAGCATCCGGGCACAATACCCATTCTTTAGGCGAAATTGTGTCCAAGTGCTTCGCAAAATGTCCAAGTCCGTGTCCAAGTCCGGCACTCTCAATTTGTCCAAGTCCAAACGCAGATAATCGGATCACATGGGAAGGATATGAAATGGAGAGAGATTTTACGATGATCTGGCTGCCGCTTGCAAGGGTGGCAGAACTGACAGGCAAATCAGTAAAGACGATCCGCAGGCTGGTGAAAGAAGGAAGCCTGCCAGCGGTCAACAGACTGGTGCCCAGTGGGAAGAGCCATAGCACCAAGATCTTTGTCCTGGCGATAGGCGAACTTCTTGAACTGGAGATCGCCGACTGCAAGAACAAGAACCAGCAGGGAATCTGCCTGGATCGGGAGTTGATGGATATCGGCCCTGACAAGCGGAACTGCCGGTTCATCACAGCAAAATGCCTTTGTAGAAAGTTTCAATGGCAAGTTCAGAAAAGAATGCCTTGACCTGAATTGTTTTGGAAATTTACTTGAAGCGAGAGATGTGATTATGAATTGGCGGTTAGATTACAACACGAATCGCCCCCACAGTTCCCTAAACTACATAACTTCAACGAAATTCCGAGAAAACTATGAAAACAATGTCGTTAGCAATCGTGTCATCTTACAATTGGTGTAAAAAATGGGACAGGGTCAATTAGGGTAGCGGTTCAAACGACGTGGTGGAATACATCAAGTATCATGAGGATCAGGGCACCGTGCAGATCAACCTAGATAAGCATTTTGAGGGTATCACTCCTAAGCTTTGGAACTATCACATCGGAGGCTATCAGGTACTGCATAAATACATCAAAGAGCATAAGAACAAGATCCTAGCCGATCCCATCCATTACTGCCGTATGTTTACTGCTCTTGCTATAAATATCGATCTTCAGGCTCAAATAGATCAAATCATAGGAAGTGTTATCCAATAGAAAAGCCCGGGTTGCCCCGGGCTTTTTCAATTGGTCGTTAGTTATTATTTCATAAGCATTGCCTTGCGAATTGAGGTATTACCTCCTGATTCAAGCTTGAAAAAGTAGATACCGGAACCCACGTCGCGACTATTTGTGTCTTTGCCATTCCAAACCAGCCTATGAATTCCACTGGCCATTTCAGTATTAATTAATTCCTTTACTTTCTGTCCTTTGATATTGTAGACAGATACTCGGACTTGCCCGGTCTCCGGGATACTGAATGCTATCGTGGTTGAAGCGTTGAAGGGATTGGGATAATTACTTTGAATTTGAGGTATCGGCGCAACTACGAACATGTTTTCCGGATCATTCTGGTGTAGAACCCGGTTGTATTTATCCCAATTGTTGCTATGCATTACATTAAAAACCTGGATATCAGGATACTGATACTGAACATATTTGGTCGTAATAGGACGCTTATCTTCTTCCATTGCTGCCAGTTGAAGCACGATCTCTAGATCCAGGACAGCTCTTAGTGAATCGATTTCACTGATTGGGTTGTCGATGCGAAGTTGAATGAGATCGACTGCAGCTTGGAAGTCCTTATTGAGCACGAACACTTTAGCCAGGTAATCCTTGAGGATAGCACTGAGGGGTGGATAATCAATAGCATATTGAAGAGCCTTCGTATCGAAATAGTCAGTCAGTTCCCAAGCTGGATTCGGAATCATCATAGTGCAACGATACAAACCATCGATAGCGCTTGTTACGTATGATTGCTCTTCCTCTAATTGATCATCTATTATAGCTTTATAAGTAGTTCCGGCCAGTTCATACAATTCCTGGGACTCATAGCTGAGTGCCAAGAAAAGCCTTTCATTTTCCGGAGGTTCCGGAGGCGGAGCAGGCATGGAAGGTGAGGGATCATACAAGTTCACATATACATAGTCACTGTAAGCCGGATCATTAAAAGTCACTTGGTTGGCTTGGAACCAGTTTTTACTGGCATTGATTTTGAAATCTATAGTGACTGGGAAGTTATAATAGTTTGTATCAAAGCTGAAATCTATGGCACTTAAACCCGTTGAATTATCTGTTAGATGATAGAAGTCATTGTGTCCCTTGAAGAGCTGAATCGTAGATTCATAGGGCTCAGTATCGTAAAATACGATATTGGCATTATGATTCATCATGACGTTATTAGCATCGAAACTGAGGTTCAAATTTGAGCCCGCATGATTAACAATGCCTGAGTTATTGCGATTGAAGTAGTTTTCCTTCAGCCGATGATTAGAGCCTCTACTCTCCATTCCCATTTCACAATTGTGGAAGTTTGATTCGTTTACACTGGAATTAGAGTTACTGACGAGTGTAAACTCAGTTAGTATACCTCGATTTAGGTTAGAGAAGTTGCACGCAGAAATAGTTGGAGATGAGGCAACAAGATAAATTCCGGTACCTTGTTTACCGGTTTGATGGTTGGAAAATATACACTGCTGGATATTTGTGGCATTTTCATTGTCAAACAGTTCTATACCATTATAGCAATTGACAAAGTGACATTCTGAAACCGAGTCGGTTGCGCAAGGAATTACCGATTTGCGTATCCCGTAAAGAAGATTCTTAAAATCAACATTGCTTATGTAGACTGGATTTTTCATTTGACCCAGCTTAATTCCATATGAAGTTAAATTCGAATCTCCGTAAAATCCACAGTTAGGTTCAGTATTGATGATTTCAGTCTGATATCCCGTAATACTATTCTGGAGCAATAATCCCCATGAATTCGCTGGCATATTGAAGCTACTATTGGAGATAAGTAGGTTAGAATTAGACACTTGATGGTAATGAGCATTTGAGATGATGGCATCGCTAATATACACCCAATCAGATCCAGTAACTCTAATCCCTGCCCAGGTTGTTGAATCGTCTGTTTTGTCCATTGATCCACCGTTAATAGTCAGTGAGCCTCCATTGACTTCGATAAATGATCCTTGACCCCAAGTACAGATTGCATCGTCAAAGCTAATCTGACCACCCTCTTCAACTATAAATGACACATTGTCGGCAATTGTTAACTCGCCGGAGATGTTTAATGTAGCGCCACTATTTACATGTATAGTTGTGTATGGGAAAATGGTTGTTCTTGTGCCAGCCTGTATCGTTACGCTAGTACCAGTACCGATGGTTATCGATCCCGACAAGTATGCAACATTCTTAACAACTGAATTGCTGGTCACTGTCGAGGGCAAACTTGAACACATCTGAAGAAGTCGTCCGTCACCAGGCCCAATTTCTACGTTGATCACTCCTGAATCTGTTTGGAAAACTGAGTTATCATATGCGTCATAAAGAGCAACATGAGTTCCGAATATATTATGGCTGGAATTGTTCGGCTCAAAGCAAACGGTTTGAGATGAAGCATCTCTGAAAAAATAATCAACATATCTAACCGGTGTACCATTTGCTGGGACATCATTTCCAGTCCTTTTATAGACAGCCCTTCGGTTTACAAGCATGAAATACGGGATCCCTTGGTTATCATTATAATAACCACATTGAACAAACCCGGTATAACCAGTATTATCTTCCTCTGCTTCAACCACTAGATTATCGAGAAGGACGCTATTTAGGTTGATCTGATCAGCGTTATTTAATGCAGGAGTAGGTTCAACACCGGTTGTCATGAGTTTATTAGCGTTAAGCCAGTTCAATTGTCTGATTTTCGGACCATACTGAGCAATTTTACTGTTAGCTTCAGCTAACATTTTGTATGCTGAAACATTGTCAGTAATTCTCAAATTGTTATACTGATCGGTAAAATTACCTCCATCTTGATCTTGGGATAACGGAGTTACCCAATAACCATTTTCAAGTAGCTGCGTTGGATTTGAAGCAACACAGAAATCTACCATACCATCAGCTGCGTAGCATAGAGGTAAATATTTAAGCACCTTTAACATACTCAAGGGAGGCATATTATATGACCAGTTATCTGAGTTCTGGAGAACAATGCCAAATGTTTGTGGGATATAAAATATTTCGGTGTCTGGATTATTCGATTGTTGCACATCCTTCACAAGGCTGTAATAATAGTAGTGTATCTTGCTATCGATTTTCGACTGCACTGTTTGGCTACTGCCGTTCCATACTATATTTCCCTTTAAAGGAAAGACATCAACCATAATCCTATCAGGAGTTGCCTCGTATAAAAAACGTTTGGGATAATTATACGGAGTACTGTCATGTTTTATTAGCCCGTAGTCTTTTAAATTCGTTGCTGTAACCATTTTACGGGTAGGATTAATGCTATTCAAATGATTCTGCATATGCTTATATATCTGAAGCTGCCCAGCACGTGGCTCATCCATGCTCATGAGATAGAGCAGATTGTTACTGGTGTCGTTAGTAGTGATATAGTTTATCTGTGAGTCAATTTGAGAAACATATGGAGAGTTTGAATTTGTTCTCACTGACCTATTGAAGTCGTCTTCTATGGTTATATAATCAATTATGATTTTACCGTTCCCGTACCAATAGACTTCTGGATTTATATGATAGAACTCACGGGTGAAAGAATACGTAGAACCCTTCATATACGATGTGAGGGTAGACAAATTTACGAAGTATTCAAAAATGTAGTTGCCATAGGAATCCTTCATTGCGGATGGATATGTTTGTGCTATAATACTGGTACCATAAAGTGAGTCTACTGGTGTTAGGGTTACATTTACATAATTCGATGAATCAGTGAGTACATAATTTTCATATTCGGAATATGTAGCAGAATTGGGTGGGTTGTATAGCTTCAAGCTGATATCAGCAACTGGTGTGCCATTGGGTATGTTTTCGAATCTCAAAGCAACGGTCAGATATAACTTATTATCATTTATGATAGGTGTTTCTATAAAATTTAGTAACACTATATCTTTACTTAACCCGCTCGGCCATTCCACCCCAGAGGGTTTCCATCTTCTTCTTGGATTAAACATAGCTTTTCCTGCCATATGTCCTTGAGATGAGTCACAAATCCATGCATAACTGTTTGAGTATGATATGTTATCTGACGGATTATTAGCAATGCAATCTCCTGTCTCATGCTGTGTCACATAATCAAAAGACTCCATACAGACCGACTCATTTTCTGTGCTCAAATCATCAATGACAAAGCTTCCACTTGTAGATGTTAACAACTGATATTCGGCTTCAATTTGTAGTCTGTTACCGAATGTTAAGCTACTAATTCCAACTTTGTTAGCTGTAGGTGACCACGTATTGTCAAAAAGCATACTTTTGATGTCTGATTCATGAAGCTTTTGAAAAATAGTTGATAATCGATCTGAGTACCCTGAAGTCAAGCCGTAAACAGTGGCATTATATCCAGCATTGTTAAGATACACCCCAAGTGAATCGAAGTTTGCAGCATAGTTATTACCAGCATATCTTATCTGATACTGAGAATATGCTCCTATAAGAAATTCATTGGCATCTACTGCCCACACACTTACACCCAATAAAAAACACATACAAAGGGTATAGTACTTTTTCATGATAATCTCCTTATTTAATAATGGTAAATTTCTTACTGGTCGACATGTTGTCAATCCTTATCCTGCATATGTATACTCCTGACGCAGTGTTGGTGAGATTAACAGTGCTGACCAATTCATATGATGACATGCAATTTTTTTGGGATCGATGGATAACTTGGCCTTTGAGGTTAAAGATTTCAACTATTAGAGGCACTCCTCTGTTTATGTCGACTCCAGATATTGAAATTATGATTTCAGCGTTTGTTAGTACGGGGTTGGGACTCAATCTCATTTGTAATTGATCTGATAGTTGTTGATTAGTGGGATCATCATTGGCAACCATTCCAGGATTACCGGCATAGATAAACACATAACCAGGGAAATCATGATATGGCCAAATACCTTCCTCCATAGGTGCAGAGACTGCTATGTCATCAAACCCATCGTCATTAAAGTCCCCAACTGCAACATTATAACCATAATTTTCATGAGTATCAGGTTTTTGCCAATCCGCTTGTCCATCCATATAAATGCTACCGAGCCAGACGGCAAATCTTCTATGTAAATAACTAGCCCCAACTACGTCACTGATACCATCTCCATTGAAGTCGCCACAATTCACTCCAAGAACAAATGCATTACCATAAAAAATAGGAGATAAAATAACGTTGGGACTTAGAGGAAGATTGGTACCTGTTCCATACCAAACCAACATTCCGGAATTGTCTATATAGCCCAGAAAATCGTCGAATCCATCATTATTTAGATCCCCAAGAGGTCTACATATACGTGTGATTGGGTTTGGAGTTTGAATCAATAACATAAAATTAGAGAATATTCTACTACTGTTTCCATAATACACTCTGACGGTAGAATTTTGTTCGAATTCCTGTTCTTCTTCAAGATATCCAATGGAAAAGTCATGATATCCATCGTTATTGATATCGCCTATCCCGATGATTGCCTTAGTATCGTTATACAATCCCACTCCAGACAGGATCACTTGGCGTTGAAATGTCCCTCCCCATAAAATATCGAACTGCAAAATGTTATTCAGAGTATAAGAAATTCCCAAATCATCAAACCCATCACCATCAACATCATAGAGCATATCAATCGTGTAAATTACCTCATTCAGTTGTGGGGTTTCAACCCTATCGGGGATTGATAAATTGCTTGTTCCTCCATAAAAGAACATGTATCTGGCACTTCCTGAAACATCAGGAACCCCGTCAGTTATCATTAGGTCTTGATAGCCATCCCCACTAACATCGCCAACATTTCTTATTGAGCCAATCCTCCTCTGCATTCCTTCAGGATAATCTCCCTCCAAGGTCATGGCGGGCTCTGATGCGGAGCTAAAATCGGAGCCACCATAATAGACGTAAACCTTACCTCGAGACGGACTTTGCTGATACTGATAACCATATGCCATAGAAAACACTATTAAATCATCAATACCATCGTGGTTAAAGTCTAAATTTACTATGCTGTAACCAAAAAAAGATCCGTTATGCTCCCCCTCTAGTTGTGCTATCAGCGGCATGTCATTTATGGCATGCATAACATAGATGGGCATAATTATCAAAAAGAAAGTTAAAGCAAATCTGTTCGAAATCATAATTCCTCCTAGTTTGATTCTTATCTTGTCAGATATTTCCTTTTACCACTCAAAACGGTTGATCATCTAAAATTCTTCTGGGTGTAACTTCCATATCATTAAGTATGATAAAATCCAGCTTCAGCAGGCATCACTCTATGTTCTTGATCATACTTTTCAACCATATTGTTATAACTATACCTATATTATTAAAATAGTCGACGGCTTACAAAAAGCAAATAAAATTTTAGAATACCAATTTTCTTTCGCATCGTTATGCATCCGTATTTGTGTAAATACAGGGTAGTGGCTTCCTTGCACCATATAGAGTATCCAAGACTACCCGCAAGAAGATACGATGTAAGCAACGCTGCTGGAACGCATCCAAGAACAATTAGTCAGACACGAAGGTCTGAAGTTAAAGCCCAATTGTTGTACGGCAGGTAAATTGACCATCGGAGTTGGCCGCAATCTCGATGACTGTGGTATCTCCCAGACCGAAGCTTATTTGCTCTTGGAGAATGATATCCAGAACGGCGAGAAACAGCTTCTGGATAAATTTCTGCGATATACAATGGCTTAGATGAAGTCCGTAAATCGGTATTGCTGAATATGTGTTTCAACTTGGGTATTGGTGTACTGCCTGAATTCTACAATACATTAGCATTCATTGCTACTGGAGACTGGGAACGAGCTGCCAATAATATGCTTGCTTCCAGTTGGGCAAAGCAAGTGGAAATGAGAGCTATTGATCTATCTGAGCCTATGAGGAAGGGCCAGTTATTCCCATCCCGGTAGAGACGGATGTCCTACTCGCCATCATCAACCTGCTCAAGGAAATGGCTAAAAATGGTATCTTCAAAGAGCACCAAGGACTGATTCTTGAGATGATTCACTCACTTGTATTGACGGGAAGCAAGATTGCTAATGAAGCCATTCGCGCCGAGCACCTGAAGAATGGGCTATTATCACTCACCAAGCTGCAATGCGAGATTCAGGACCAATATAAGGGAGTAGGCGACAACAACCAAAGCAGCCCCGACATAATAAGCGAAGACAAGATCATCATTCACGTCCTGGATAAGGAGTATCAGGAGTTGCCCCCACATCATCCTCACTAACCAGTGTAATGTCTTTATCTACATATCTGAGATTAAACTCGATGGGAACAGGGTTACAATTCTGATTGGGATCAGCCAAGTATATACTGCTACCGATCCTTTCTATAAGCTCCTTGTCCTCGCTAAATGATGCTAAAGATAAAAACCCGGCAGAACCGGGTTAATGAGTAGGTTAGATAAAGATTATCTCTTCTTTTTTAGGCGGCAGATCAGCTCAGCAATCAAGTTGATCATCTCCTTGTAGTCTCCGAATTCTCAGGCATCATCGGCTCGGGTTTTGATCTCATCATCGGTCATATTCTCAGACTGCAGCCAGGGGCCACGGAACTTGTTCCACTAACTCTTGTAGTGGTATTCATCAGCGTAGGGATCGGGCTCAATAGACTCATTATTAAAATCAAAGCCACTTTTATCCATCTCGATCACCTTCATGGTAGTTCCTAACTTCAATGAGTCTGATTGCTTGGGCTATCTCTTCAATTGGCTGCTCTGTCTCATCATCTTGCATCAGAATAAGCTGACTGCCTGATTGAACCATCTCCTCCAGCGTTGCCAAACCTTTGCGATTCTTGTTTTGCTTGGTCATCTTGATCTCCTTTATCGGTTAACCGACTGTGTAATATTGAGATCTACATAACCAGACCGATAAAGTCAGTCAGTTCCTTTCCGCTCAATATGATAAGAAAAAGCAAGATTCTTTGATTGACAGAAATCATGCTTAAAAAGACATTGCAGGCAGCCTACAGACACTACATAGAATGCCCTCCGATACGTGGTAACGCCGCCCAGTGTTTCCCACATTTTTTATCACGAATCAGGATGGATTGTTTATGCGATTTTCGATTATACTTTCTTGCAATTATCGGTGATACTTCCTTACAATTTTCAGTAATACGCTTGCAATTTTCAATAATACAAACTTCCCGATCAGAGCATGCGAGAAATGCCACATTTTGGAGGCTTGTAATTTTCGGTGAGACGATTTACAATTTTCGGTGATACTTTATAATTATAACTCAACTTCCTGAGTTTTTTTCTTGACAATTATTATTCTTTTATAATACTTAATTAATAATAAAATCTCAGATAAAGGAGATTCTAATGAAAAAGATAACATTGTTGATGACCCTGTTGATATTAACATCATTTTTAATGGCAGTCCCAGTTGCTAAACATCAGAAACAGTTGGATATTGGAGCAGGTCTTTTCAATACTCATTTACCCATTTATATGGGATTGGATTATGGTTTGACTGAGAATTCCACTGTAGGTGGTGGATTATCTACTTCATTCTATGATTATGGTAACTGGTTTGATATCTATGGAAACTGGAATTACCATTTTGTTAATCTACTCTCTATGCCACATAATACCGACTTTTATGCGGGATTA
>JAJBBD010000056.1 GCA_020532355.1 Candidatus Cloacimonadota bacterium
GGCAACCGGTCTTTCTTTAACAATAGGTATTCTTAAGCGTTCTTGGGTAAGATTCTGAGAGCTCTATCGCCTATAAAGGATCGTGATTCAATTTTCTTACTTTACTATTCATTTCCTCATTGAGGCCTCATATTTACATATCACCCCATAAGTATAATTGTATATGCTTATTTTACAAGCAGTTGCAGATATATCGATAACTTTAGAGTAGATTTCTCTTGACAGATTTAATCAATATTATTTTATCGATTCATAAATACTGAATACTGCCTCGTTTCAGTCATAACTGCTAGGCAGAAAAGGAAATAATATGGATGCTATACCGCTGTTAACTCTTAAACGGCTCCCGAAATATCTGGAGGCCCTTTACCGTTTTAAGCGTGCCGGATTAAGAATGGTTTCTGCTACCAAAATCGCAGTTTTTGCCGATGTTCACATGACTCAGGTACGCAAAGATTTATCTTATACGGGTGTGGTAGGAACTCCAAAAATTGGGCATCATATCGATGGTTTAATCAAAGCGATTGAAGAATGCTTAAACTGGAATGACGTATCCTCTTGTTTCTTAGTTGGTGTAGGGCATTTAGGCAAGGCTTTGATGGGCTATCAGGAATTACAGAAGAAAGGTTTACGCATTATTGCCGCTTTCGATTCTGATCCGGATTTAGCCGGAACGTACTATCAGGGAATTCCAATTCATTCGATGCAGAAATTTAGTAATCTGCTTTCCCGTTTGCATATACATATTGGGGTTTTAACTGTTCCAGCGGATGCTGCACAGATGATAGCCGAGCAAATGGTGGCAAACGGAGTATTAGCAATCTGGAATTTTACTACGGTGAAGCTTGATCTCCCCCAAGAGATTATTGTAGAAAATGTGGATATGAGTGCATCTTTGGCAGTTTTATCCCGAAGAATAGCTGAACGGCTGCATATCGAAGCCAAGTAATTAGATAGCAATCAACAATCCCCAATCAATTCGAAGTTCGAGTTATTCCATAAATACATAAAAAATATAGATACAGGAGTAGAAATGAGTGCCGAATACGCAGCCGCTCACAGCTTCAACAAGGTGATCGACATTTTAGATCGTTTCGATAGAAGCGAAGCCAAGATCATCCCAATTCTTCAGGCAGTACAGGAAGAATACCGATACTTGCCTCAGGAAGTTCTTACTTTTATTGCCACTTCTCTGCGCATCTCCCCTGCCAGACTATATGGCGTAGCAACTTTTTACAGTCACTTTTCATTGGAACCAAAAGGTAAACACATCATCAAAATGTGTGATGGCACGGCTTGCCACGTCCGCGTATCCTCTGCAGTAATTGATGCAATTCGCAAGAAATTGAATCTTCGTGAGAAACAAATCACTACAGACGACATGATGTTTACCTTTGAAACAGTATCCTGCTTAGGGGCATGTGGATTGGCGCCGGTTCTGGTTGTGGATGACAAGGTTTACGGTCAGATCACTCCGGAACAGGCATTAAAAATAATCGGCAGCATCGAAGATAAGGAGAAGGAAAATGCCTAAGCTCGAAGAAATACGTGATGCTTATAACGAAGCACGCGCATTGTGTGACAAACGCATTATTGTATGTGCAGGAACAGGTTGCATCGCTAATGGTTCTTTGAAGGTTTTTGAAGCTCTTAAAAATGCGATTGCCTTAAGTGGCTTAGAAGTAACTGTTTCCTTAAAATCTCATGACCCCAAAGAACATAAACATCATGATGTGTATATGATTGGCAGCGGATGCCAGGGTTTCTGCCAGGTTGGTCCTCTGGTAACGATCGAACCGGCTGGAATTATGTATGGTCACGTGAAGCCAGAAGATGCAGCGGAAATAGTTGCCAAATCCATAGTAAACCACGAAGTTATAGAACGCCTTCTGTATCATGATCCCGTATCGGGAACAGCTTACAAAGGTACTGATGATATACCGTTTTATACCAAACAACTGCGCACTGGGCTAAAAGATTGCGGCAAATTAGACCCCTCCAATATCGCAGAATACATTGCTCACGGCGGATACTTTTCAGCCCGCGACACCTATACAAAATTCGATGCCGAAGAATTATGCAAACTATATCAGGAAAGTGGTCTGCGCGGACGTGGTGGCGGTGGATTTCTAACCGGTTTGAAATGGGATTTTGCCCGTAAAGAGCATAATGAAAAAAAATACGTAATCTGTAACGGAGACGAAGGAGATCCTGGTGCCTTTATGGATCGTTCTATATTGGAGGGCAATCCCCATAGTGTAATCGAAGGTATGTTAATTGCCGCAAAAGCGATTGGTGCCAATGAAGGTTATGTATATGTTCGGATGGAATATCCTTTAGCCTGTTCCAGAATTAGGGAGGCAATTCAAAAAGCAACCGAATATGGAATTTTGGGGAATACTGTTTTTGGTACTGAGGCGAGCTTTCACATCAACGTGATGGAAGGTGCCGGAGCATTTGTTTGTGGCGAAGAAACTGCCCTATTGGCCTCAATTGAAGGTAAGCGCGGCATGCCTACTCCCAAACCTCCATTCCCGGCACAGAAAGGACTATTTGGCAAACCAACAGTGATCAACAACGTTGAAACCTTAGCTTTAGTGCCGATTGTTTTGCAACAAGGACCGAAAAAATACCGTGAAGTGGGAACCGCCAACTCACCCGGAACTAAAACCTTTGCACTAACCGGTCACGTAGCAAACACGGGATTGATTGAAGTACCATTCGGCACCACCATCCGCGAGATTGTTTTCGAAATTGGCGGCGGAGTGTTAGATAAAGATGGCAAAATCAACAACGATGCCTTCAAGGCAGTTCAGATCGGTGGACCCAGTGGAGGTTGCCTCACTCGTGAACACTTGGATCTTCCCATAGATTTTGACTCCTTGGGTTCCATCGGAGCTATGGTAGGTTCGGGAGGTATGGTTGTGATGAACAATAGTACTTGCATGGTGGAGACTGCTCGATATTTCATGACTTTCACCCAACACGAATCATGCGGAAAGTGTGTGCCTTGCCGAGAGGGTACTCGTCAAATGCTGGAAATATTGGAAGACATCACACAAGGCAAGGCTGATGAAGAGAGTTTGAAACTGTTACAGGAAACTGGGGAAGCCGTGAAGCTCTCATCTTTATGTGGCTTAGGCAAATCTGCTCCCAATCCCGTACTTTCAACACTGCGCTATTTTAGAGACGAGTATGAAGCTCATGTTAAAGCCAAATACTGTCCCACGAAAACATGCAAAGCTCTCAGCCCCATTAGTATTGATCCCACTCTTTGCCGTGGTTGCACTCTTTGTAAAAGAGTTTGCCCTGTAGGAGCGATCTGTGGCGAAGTGAAAAAACCGCATGTAATTGACCCCATGGTATGCATCAAATGCGGTGCCTGTATAACTACCTGTAAATTTAAGGCCATCAGCTAATCAGGAGATATAAAATGGAAAGATATGTATATATAAATGACCGCCCTATTCTTTGGGAAGACGAAAAAAACATACTTGAACTTGCTCATAAAGCCCACATCGATATACCCACTTTTTGCTATCATAGTGAATTGAGCCTGTATGGCGCTTGCAGATTGTGCATGGTTGAAGTAGAGGGACGGGGTTTAGTAACTTCCTGCTCTACCGCTCCATCTGAGGGCATGAGGATTAAAACACATACCGAGCAGATTCTTAAACTGCGTAAAATAATTGTAGAAATGCTTTTGGCCAATCATGATCAGGAATGCCCAAAATGCTCACGTGCTAACGATTGTAAGCTTAGAGATCTTTCAAACAAGCTCAGCATCGATAAGGTGCGTTTCCGCAAAACTAGACAAGCCAAACCCATGGATCTGGGTAGTGAATGCCTAGTAAGAGACCCCAGTAAGTGCGTCCTTTGCGGAGATTGTGTGAGATACTGCAGCGAGATACAAGGCATTGGTGCGATCGATTTTGCCTCTCGTGGACAGAATGTGAATGTAGCAGCGGCATATGGAAAGAGTTTGGCTCAGGTAGATTGTATTAACTGCGGGCAGTGTGCGGCAGTATGCCCAACCGGGGCAATAGTAGTAAGAAGCCATATTCCACAAACTTGGAAAGCAATTCACGATCCCTCAAAAACTGTTGTTGCTCAAATAGCACCTGCAGTTCGCGTTGCCTTGGGCGAAATGTTCAACCTTCCTGCCAATGACAACACTACCGGTAAAATGGTTGCCGCACTACGGATGATCGGTTTTGATCAAGTATACGATACCGCTTTTGCTGCAGACCTCACAGTTGTGGAAGAAGCAAATGAGTTTATAACTCGCAAATCCAAAGGGGAAAAACTGCCAATTTTCACTTCCTGCTGTCCAGCATGGGTAAAATATGCCGAACAAAGCTACCCGCAGTTATTGGGCAACCTTTCCAGCTGTCGTTCTCCGCAACAGATGTTTGGCTCCATTGCTAAAGAGCGTTTGCCCGAGCTACTGAAAGTAGATAAGAAAGACTTGGTGGTAGTTTCCATTATGCCGTGCACTGCTAAGAAGTATGAATGCAAACGTCCGGAATTTATTCATGACGGTATTGCCGATGTGGACATTGCCATTACTACTCAGGAATTGGGCAGAATGATCAAAGAAGCTGGAATCAATTTTGACGCTTTGGAACCAGAATCTATGGATCTGCCTATGGGTTTTGCTACCGGCGCAGGAATGATCTTTGGCAATAGCGGTGGAGTTTCTGAAGCTGTTCTTCGTTATGCTGCCGATAAATTCCAAATCCCGGTGCCGGAAACCATCGTTCTTCAAGAGGTTCGTGGAGAATCCGGATTACGTGAAGCTTCTCTAGCAGATGGCAATCTGAAAATGGCAGTCGTTCACGGTATCAAGAACGCACAAGAGCTTTGTGAAAAAATTCTGGCAGGTGAGGCTAACTATGATATCGTGGAAGTAATGGCCTGCCCCGGAGGCTGTATAGGCGGTGCGGGTCAACCAATTGTGATAGATCACAATAAACGCAAAAAACGTACTACATCTCTTTATCACGCAGACAAAACTATGCCCATGCATCGTGCACAAGATAATCCTTTTATTGGCGAGCTCTATAATACCCTTTTGAAGAAGCCCAACAGTCACACAGCGCATGAATTGCTACATACTGCCTTTCAACACCGTAAACGAATTGATGATGATGAACTGTCCTTCTCAGGAGCTGGTAGCGAAGACCGATGCAAGATCAGAGTATGCGTTGGTACATCCTGTTATCTTCGCGGTTCTCAGGACATCCTTGCCAAAACTTTACAAATGGTAGAAAAAAACGCTTGGGCTGCCCATTTCGATATCGCGGCAACATTCTGTAGCGAGAAATGCGATAAAGGTCCAAATGTCATTATCGGTGACCAAGTGATACACAAAGCCACATTGGAACAGGTTAAGGACCTCATTACTAAAGAAGCGGAAAAGAGACTAAAATGAAAAGGATCCTGATCTGTATGGGAAGCTCGTGTTTTGCCCGTGAAAACAGGGATAACCTACGCGTGATCGAGGAATTTCTGAAAAACCACGGGATCAGTGATAGCGTGCATATCGAAGGCTCGCTCTGCATGGGACAATGCCATCGGGGACCAAACATAACCATCAATGGTAATGCATATCATGAGGTGCGAGGTGAAGAATTACCGGAAATACTAAAAAAAGAACTGATTGAATTATGAATAATCCGATTTACACCGAAAAAACACAGTGTCAGGATTGCTACAAATGCGTTCGTGCTTGTCCGGTTAAAGCCATTAGAGTAGTAGACGGCAGTGCTCAGGTAATGCCTGAAGCCTGCATTCTATGCGGTCGTTGCACAGAAGTCTGTCCAGTAGGAGCCAAAAAGATCAGAGACGACCTAGGTCTAGCAATGCAATTACTGGACGACAAGAAGCAAGTGTATGTATCTCTGGCTCCCAGTTTTAGAACAGAGTTTAACGGAATGAATGAAGCAAAACTGATTGGAGCTATACGTGGTCTTGGTTTTACCGGCGTATCGGAAACAGCATTGGGAGCGCAGGTGGTTTCATCTGCCTGCGCTCAATTACTGCGTGAAGGCAATAGTCAACTGATGATTTCTTCAGCTTGTCCCAGCGTAATTCACCTCATCGAACAATACTATCCCCATCTGGTGCCTTATGTAACTCCAGTTGCTTCACCTTTGCAGGCTCATTGTAAGCTTCTAAGAAAGGAATTTGGTCAAGACATCGGAATCGTGTTCATAGGCCCTTGTATTGCCAAAAAGAACGAAAGCACAGACAGTTTTGACGTCGCACTCACTTTTGCGGATTTGAGACGATGGTTTAATTTGAACGTTATTGACTGGGACAAGGTTTCTCTCGATGATAGTTTTGTTCCCAAAGCTGCCGAAGAAGGCGGATTGTATCCCATCGATAGCGGCATGAGTGAGGGCATCAAATACTATGGTGCGCCGAAAGACACCTTATTTATGAGCTTCTCCGGAATCGAGCAGATAATGGAGGCTTTTGACGAAATCGATATCAGGAGTTTTGATCATCCGGTGTTTGTAGAAACCTTAGCCTGTGTCGGCGGTTGCGTAAACGGTCCCGGAGTAAGCATAAGAGGTTCAATTGCCCAAAAACGTTATAAGGTGCAGACCCTCACACCTCCCGCTCCTCTCAAGCGAGAAATAAAGCCTCTAAATATAGTGAAAGACTTTCACGAAAGAGGAATTAAAAAAGGTATCCACAGCAAGCAGGAAATAGCAGCTGCCTTACTCAGAATTGGTAAGAAGCGCTTGGAGGATGAACTGAATTGCGGTGGTTGCGGATATGATACCTGTAAGGAATTTGCCTGCGCATTGATAGAAGAAAAAGCTGAGCCGGCAATGTGCGTATCCTACTTGCGCAAACTGGCGCAGAATAAAGCAGCCGCCTTGATAAAAGCCATGCCATCGGGAGTAGTGATAGTTGATGAGAACCTAAAGATCATCGAAAGCAACGATCGCTTTATCCAAATAATCGGAGGAGATGCCAGCATTGTTTCAGAAGCCGATCCAGATCTTGAAGGGGCTTATTTGGAAAGATTGATCGACTTTCACGATCTTTTTGCTAAAGCTCTTAAAGAGGGTACGGAAGTGAGGGTTACCGATATTCGCAAAGACACTCGCATCTTACGGTTAACCTTGTTTTCCATCCAGAAGCATCTCGTTTTGGGAGGCATCCTACAGGATATTACAGAGCCTGTTATTCAAAGAGAGCAGATAATTGAAAAAGCAAATGAAGTAATGCGAAAGAATCTAACAACTGTTCAGAAGATTGCCTTTCTATTAGGCGAGAACGCAGCCGATAGTGAAGTTTTACTCTCATCAATAATCCAAAGTTTTACCAATAAGGATTCCTAACGTGGACTCATACTTTTTGGAAGTTGATCATGCCCAAATCTGCAAACACGGATTTCTTTCCTGTGGGGATACTTTCTACAGCATTAAGAACGAAAATGGTATCATTTGTATTTTAGCGGATGGCTTAGGAAGCGGCATTAAAGCAAGCGTTCTTTCAACCCTCACAACTACAATGGCTGCTGGTTTTGTTTCCTCTAAGATGGATATTAAACGAGCAGCCGAGATAATCTTGGAAACTTTGCCTGTATGCTCATATCGAAAGATTGGGTATAGCACCTTTACGATTATTGAAGCCAACAACCGAGGCGATCTGCGTGTTATCGAACACGATAATCCCCCATATGCACTAATGAGAAACGGCAAATGCACAAAGGTCGAGAAACAAGAAATACCCATTAAAACATTCCGTAAAAGCAATCTATATTACTCGGAACTGCATCTGCAACCAGGAGACCGAGTTGTTTATTATTCTGATGGTGTAACTCAATCTGGAATGGGCTTAACTCATCTTCCTTTGGGTTGGATGGAAAGTGGAGTAGAAGATTATATAGAGAATCTTTTAACGGAAAACCCCGCTATGTCTGCCAGTGAAATTTCACACAGAGTCGCCTACAAAGCCAAAGAATACGATGGCAACAAAGCTGCTGACGACATTAGTTGTGCTGCATTGTATTTGCGAAATCCCAGACGTACAATGCTGGTTACAGGTCCTCCCTACAAAAGAGAACATGACAGCACACTCGCTGAAATCATTAGTCGTTTCGAGGGCAGAAAACTGGTTTGTGGAGGAACTACCGCAGAGATTCTTTCGCGGGAACTAAATATTGCCCTAAAAGTGAACTTGAAAGAGATAAAAAGCAATTCAGAAATACCCCCTAGCGCTCAAATGGATGGCTTTGATTTGGTGTCCGAAGGTACCATCACTCTATCACGATGCCTACGTGTATTGCAGGATGGAATAAGTCCAGACAAAGTACCCGATAGCGCAGTAAAGCGTTTAGTTGCAATGTTATTAGACAGCGATATTATTGAATGTGTGGTAGGCACAAAGATCAATGATGCTCATCAAGATCCTGCGTTACCTAAAGATCTTGAAATCCGTAGGAACCTAATGAAACAATTGTGTAAGGCTCTCGAACAGAAATATATGAAATCTACTAAAACCATATACATCTAAATTGCTTCTACTACATGAGACCCCAATAAAATGCTAATCTCCAAATATTATCTGAATCTCCTTTTGGGCGTTCTTCACAGAATCTGAAGCATGAGCGCCATTATTTGTTACTCCCTCTCCATAGAGTGCACGAATCGTGCCTGGCTTACGTTTTTCGGGCATTACATCTCCCATGATCTCTCTAAGTTCTGCAATTGCATTTTCCTTCTCTAATAAGAGGGCAATCGTATTCCCTGAGCACATAAAACTTTCCAAGCGCTGATAGAATTCTTTGCCTAAATGATCCGCATAGAACCGCCGAGATAATTCTGGATTAAAAGTAATAATCTTAATATTTATGATGCGGAATTTGTGTCTTTCTATGATGCTGACAATATCACCAATATGACCATTGGCAACGGCATTTGGTTTTATTAAAAAGAGACTGCGCTCGGTCATCTCTTAACGTAGATTGTTTCAATATAGTCCAAAGCAGCAACTTTGATGGCTATATCGCGCCCCAAAACTTGGCTCATTTTAATTTTGTGCAATAGTATCTCAGTCCAGATTTCATATATTTCACCAGTTTTGAACTCTTGCCCGGTATACAGCTTTAGCATATCCTGATAGAATTCATCTCGGTCCGAGTCTACTCTGGCAATTACCAATTTTTGAGTGTCAGAACAAAGGTCATACTCTTTGTATCGGATATCTATTACGGCATATCCCAGTTTAAGAAGATTTTCAAAATTGATCTGTAGTTCTACGTTATTCAGCATCTTGCTAACTCCCGGTATTAATTTTCTCGACAGAATAATATCTGCCATTTTATTGGTATCCATACTGAGATCCTTCTACATTACGTCAAGAAGAATTTCCGAATCTCAAATTCTGGGGGAAAAATGTCTTTGTTCAATCTGGTTACAGATTACAACCCTGCCGGAGATCAACCTCAAGCCATAAATGAATTGGTTGATGGAGTAAAAAGCAATAAACGCTTCCAAGTGCTTTTGGGAGTTACTGGAAGCGGCAAAACTTTTACCATCGCTAATGTAATTGCAAAGCTCAACCGTCCTGCATTAGTGCTTTCTCACAACAAAACATTGGCTGCTCAGTTGTATGGGGAATTAAAGCAACTTTTCCCAGAAAATGCGGTTGAATATTTCATCTCATATTACGACTATTATCAACCCGAAGCTTACATACCCGGAAAAGATATTTATATTGAAAAAGATTCGGATATAAATTCTGAAATCGAAAAACTGCGTCTGCGCGCTACGATGAGCCTTATGGAGCGACGTGACGTGATAATAGTAGCATCCGTATCTTGTATATATGGGTTGGGGGTTCCAGAAGAATATCGCGAGGCTCTTGTTAGGCTTCATATTGGCATGAAAATGGAGCGGGATGAATTGCTAAAAAAGCTTATTAATGCCCACTATTCTCGAAACGATATTGCTTTCGAACGTGGTGCATTTAGGGTTCGTGGCGACACTGTGGATATCTATCCCGCCTATGTGGAACACTGTTTACGGGTAGAATTCTTTGGTGATGAAATTGTAAACTTAGAGAAATTACATCCCATTTCGTACCAAAGCCTTGGAGCCGTAGATGAGTATCCCGTGTATCCGGCAATTCATTTTATCATGAATGAAGATAAACTTGCCGCAGCTGTTCATAGCATCGAAGCAGAAATGAATGAAAGGGTAAAGTTTTATTTGGATAATCAGCGTTATGTAGAAGCAGATCGGCTTAAGCAGCGCACTATGTTTGATATTGAGATGTTGCGGGAACTTGGCTATTGCAGTGGAATTGAAAACTACAGTCGCCATCTCACAGGATCGGCACCCGGTGAACCGCCTAATTGTCTACTCGATTACTTCCCCGATGATTTTCTTTTTGTTATAGACGAATCTCATGTAACCATCCCCCAAGTTCATGGTATGTATGGCGGCGATTTCACCCGCAAAAAGAATCTTGTGGAATATGGATTCAGATTACCCTCTGCCTTCGATAACCGCCCTCTCAAGTTTGAAGAATTCACCCGATACCTTCAAAGCGTTATCTTTGTTTCAGCTACTCCTGCAGATTATGAACTCGAACAAACCGGCGGAGTAATTGTTGAGCAAGTAATTCGACCCACTGGGCTCATGGATCCAGAGATTGAAATAAAACCAATCAAACATCAGGTAGATGATCTCATTGCCCAAGCCAAAGAACGCATCCGAAAAGGTCATAAAATTCTGGTAATGACACTTACCAAAAGAATGGCCGAAGACCTCAGCACATACTTGAACAAGGCTGGAATTACCAGCAAATACTTGCATAGCGATATCGACAGCATTGGAAGAGCAAAGATTATTCGCGAATTACGACTTGGTGAATATAATGTTTTGGTGGGGGTCAACCTTTTGCGAGAGGGATTGGATTTGCCTGAGGTTTCGCTGGTTGCAATATTGGATGCCGATAAAACCGGATTCCTTCGCTCTGCACGTTCACTTATCCAAATTTCCGGAAGAGCGGCAAGAAACGTAGAGGGAAAAGTGATATTCTACGCCGATGTTGTTACTGATGCCATGCAACACACTATTAATGAAACCAACCGAAGACGTGCTAAACAGTTGGCATATAATGAAGAACATGGCATTACTCCCAAAACCATTATGAAGACAATTGAACAAATCATGCAATCTACGGCTATTGCAGAAGGTTATGAGAAAAAAGAGGAAGAGACCCAAAATAAAGCTCCTAAAGATGATTTCCAAGATTACTTAGATCTGGATTCGGTAAACAAGGTTATCGATTTACTAAAAAGAGAAATGCAAAAAGCCGCTGCGAACCTCGATTTTGAGCGTGCAGCAGAATTGAGAGACCGTATTTGGGAAATGCAGAATTATCAAGCTGATACATAATAATGAATACTAGCCTGGCTTAAGATTTAGTTTACGCCCAGTATTTTTTTCCATTCCCTCCTGTGGATAATAATCAACAAACCCATAGTGTATTGTGCAACCGCCAAATAGTATGCTAACAGATTGTATTTTAAAGATATGCAACTTAAGTCTATTCTAGTACACGAGAAGAATTCTATTAATTTATTGTTGAGGCAAATCATTACGTTCTCATAATATTTATTGACAATCAGACAGAGAGTCTGAATTTTGTTTATAGTTGTCGGCAATAGTATTGGCGTATCTGCTTGCCTTACACGCCAATTAGTGTTTTTTGTATCTTAGATCGTAAGTATCGATCAAGCATTAAAGAGGAGGAAAAATGAAAAGAGTATTGATTATTTTTTGTATCTTGATCGCTGTTTTGTTTTCAGTATCTTGTAAGAAGAATTCTGATGATCCAGAAACAGCAGAAACGATGCTGTCGGATAACGCCAGGGCCTTTAATGATCTTCAACAACAAAGGATTACTGAAGTTTCAGATAATTCTGTTCAAATGCAAGCGGAGACTACTGAGCCAGAATTTGCAGTTGGAGATATTGTTGCTTCGTCACCAATTGACTTGGCTCCAAATGGCTTTCTTAGAAAAATAACAAATATTGAACAGGATGGGGATATTGTTGTTCTTACCACTGAACCAGCGTGTATTGAAGATGCTTTTGAACAAGCAGATATTCACCTAGAGCAAGCATTACGAACTTCCGATGTAAAAAAGATTGATTACTTAACAGAGGGAGTAGTTTTTTCACCAAAATCAAAAGATCCCCTAAGTCACGATTATACTCTCAATTATGTTAATGATAATCTGGCACCGGGAACAACCGTTAGTATAACTGGTAACTTGAATCTCAATATGGGTTACGATCTACAAATTCGAACAAGACTTGGTCAAGGGCTTACCTATTTAAAGGGCGGGGGTCATATTGGAGAACAATCATCGTTAAATCTGGATATCACTTCCACAATATTCAGCATTACAAGATCAATCGATTTAGCAAGCGTGGAGTTTCAACCCATAGTATTCTTTGTAAGTGGATTTCCGATAGTTGTAGTGCCTCGAGTTAAGATAGTTTTAAACATTGATGCTGAGGGTAGCACAAATATAGATTCTGAAGTGTCTGTATCGGCAGTAGCAACAGCGGGGGTAATATATGAGGATGGTAATTGGTCAACATACCAAAATCGAGAACTCGGTTTTGAATACCAAGAACCTACCCTACATGGAAATGCCGCTGCATCGATAGCCACAGGTCCAAGACTTGAACTAAATCTTTATGGAGTTGCCGGTCCTTTTGTAACAGGACTGGGAATTTTGGATCTTCAGGCAGATACCGATCAATCCCCTTGGTGGGTTCTAAGAGGTGGATTTAGAGCAGATGTAGGAGTAAACATGTCTGCTATAGGTTATCAACAAGATTATAGCTACCCCGGGCTTATTGAATACAGTCAGTTGCTTGCCGAATCAGATGGAGCTATAACAGGTACTTTATCGGGATCTGTTCACAACGCAGATACTGGTAATCCCCTTAGTGATGTATCGGTAAACCTGTATAAACAGGGAGAACTGAATTACTCAGCCTCAACTGATGCCAATGGTAGGTTTAGTCTTGAAGCAGCTGCCGGTGTATATACAGTGATATTTAGCAAAGAAGGCTTTTTAAATGCCGAACAATACGATGTTTCCGTATCAGGATTTGTTAACAACACCTTGCAAGCTATATTGCAAATAGATGAAACATTCCAAGGAACTGGAAGCATCAGCGGTTACATAAGGAATGCGATGACTAACTATGGAATTTCTCAAGTAACCCTCCAAATTCGAGAAGGCATTAACAACCTTACTGGTGAGATAATTGCCACAGTTCATACCGATATTAATGGATACTATCTCTTTAATGATATTGAAGCTGGTAACTACACCATTAGTTGCAGTCATGTAGATTTTGTTGAAACGAGTTTTTCGGTTATATGCCTTGGTGGTGTCAATTCGGATAATCAAAGCACTGTGATGTCACCCCTTATGAATGAAGACGAGATTCGAATTATTCTTACATGGGGAAGCTCTCCTAGAGATTTGGATTCACATCTCACTGGACCTATCCCAGAATCTGAACAACGATTCCATATATATTATGCAAACAAGAACTTCTACTACGATGATACACTTTATGCTAACCTTGATATTGACGATGTTTCATCCTATGGTCCTGAAACTACAACCATATATGTTCCAAGTCAAGGACTTTATCGTTTCAGCGTATATGATTATTCAAATGGTGGATACTCAAATAGCAGCGCTCTTTCCAATTCATCCGCTCAAGTAAGTGTGTGGAAAGGTAATAATAATATTCAAACTTACCATGTGCCAACAGGCGAAATTGGCACAGTATGGACAGTATTCGAGTTATCAGGTAATCAAATAATCGGCATCAATACTATCTCTAATGATACTTCATATAAGAACGAAGAACTAAACTGGCAACAGTTGCCTCAGAAATAAAGAGAAGTAATCTTGTTAGGGGTGATAATTCATAACATCACCCCTTAATTATTTCTAAACTAGAATAATGCAAAAAGCCGCTGCCAACCTCGATTTCCAGCCCGTAGCGCTATGCTCGCTATATGCTACACCTAAGTAATAAAATGGCTTAGGGCTACTGTCTTCCCGTATTTACAGGTGTATATCTGGGTGAAACTTGGGTAATTATAACTGGATGCAGTGAGGAGGCAACATTCAATCATGACTTCCTGAAATAACATGATAGTCATTAAAAAAAGCTTATTTCAATGCAATACTATATTGGACTCTTCAGATTAGTTTACGATAACAATTTTAAGGGCTTTGCCGGGTAAGTCCTTGATCTTTACAAAATAGATTCCGCTATTCAGATTTAGCGATAACTGCAAGTTGTTTGCTCCTTGCTTAAGATTGCTGTACAATATGTCTTGCATTTTTTGCCCGCGTAGATTATACAGTTCCACCGTTACCTTATTCAAGTTCTTATCACTAAAAAGTTCAATTGTGCCATCACTCCGCAATGGATTAGGATACACTCCATTAATCTTGACGGGTATTGGAACAGTGGTTGCATCCTCATTGGATACTCCATTAGCACTAATGCTCACATAGCTCACCGAATGCGCAGTAAGTGCAACTCGCACATAGCACACATTATGATCACCCGAGCGGTCTACCTGTTCTAAAACTCCTCCATTTACGTTATAACCACCATTGGAAGAGGGCATATTAAACTTAACTAGGGCATTGTTGAAAGCCATGGGATGATTGTTTGTAACTATGGCCATCACGCTATCTGCCAAGGCATAGTTTGCTGGCAAATAGCTTATACTTAAGCTGGATCCGTTGGAACCGGCGGAGATTGTTTCTTTTGGGTTTAAGCTATCTTCCGATACTTGCACAATACGATAGGCGCGGTTACCATCACATACGCTGCTGGTAGCAAGATTGTAAGGATATGAATCTATTGATCCGCTATTAGAATGAATGTGCCCATATAGAGACAAATCAATCCCCAAATTGATCAGCGAAAGCTGTTCTTGGAAATCGAAATGATGAAACAGCACTTTACGCTGATCCGGATGGGCAGCTAATGTGCTGTTTAACCAGTTGAGTTGTTGATCTGTAAAGCTATCTAAGCCATATATCATTTGCCGAAAACTATCATAATTGTTATATGCTTCCAAACCGATATACACGGTGTTATTGTAAGAGAAATAATAATCTTGGGTATGATAGGGCCAGCTAAGATCGGTATTATCCAGCCAAGACCAGCCAAAATACCGCCACCAGTTGCGTCTGGCGGAGCCGGAAGGAGGAGGAGTGGAATTCCAGCCGCCAATATCATGATTGCCAGAAGTTACATATACTGGCACTTCCAGTTCAGATAATACTCGCTGGGTCCATCCATACCAAAATTGGTTACTAAAATCTTCTAATTCTCCTTCGTTGAGTAGGTCTCCAGTTAATAAGACAAATTCTGGTTGAATTATATTGATATCCTTTATAACTGCCCTAAAATCCACCACTGAAGTAGAATCTGTATCATACCCTGCATTGGGATAGTAAAGCCGATTGGGTAAATGCAAATCTGTAATGTGAACAAAGTAATAGTTATCTTTCCGTGAAGGAAGAACTTGTACCGCATTGCGAGTAATATCGTGAATTCCACCAAGTGCGTTCACTTCCAAATCGTAGAGTTCAAAAACTGGTACTTGAGGAACTATTGCCTGCAACTCCCAACGATTGGGATTGGTATACCAAGAAGAGGATTGCAGAGGAAGCCTGATGCGCTTGTTGTTGTGTAATAACCATGCTTCAAACCCAGTTGTGCTTTGCGAAGCTAGGCAAGTTATAGTAAGGATTTCACCGGGAATATGAATAGCAGGAATATTTAAAATTGGTCGCTGAATAACGGTTAAAGTATCTCCCAAAGTGTTATAATTACCATTTACGGTTACACTGCCATTTACAATATGGTTAATTTGCTCGGTCCCGAAGATGGCATTACTAATATTTAGCTCCGATACTCCGGTATTATTGGTCCAAAATACAAAATCTAAAAGTTCACCTGTCCCGAATAAGGGTGAATCACTCTGGTAGCTTATATTCAATATACCCATATTATTGTTAACATTCACTATTCCAGATTGAGAAAGTGTGCCAGTTTTATTTACATCCTGATATTGCAGTATTTCGGGATCGTAGAACAAGTCGAATGAATAACCGTAATAACCAGCTTCCGGAGAGATATTATGTGCTTCGAGAGGAACTGTAATCTGATTTTCTACGGCTGTAGTAAGATTGGGCAAGAATAGTGCTAAAGTTGCATTATCCAAGATCATATCGCTAAGCGAACGAGGATTAATGGCATAGGTGGAATAGCTATAATCCACAATGCCTACTATAGAAGTATAAACCGTTCCATTCTGGATATTATCCCAACTATGATTATTGAAAAAAAAGCCATTGTCTATCTGACACGATCCACTACCATCACTAACGTAGAATTCTTGATATGCATTGGGAATTTCGGTAACATTAACGTTTTGCACTTGCACCAGAACGCTTTCCCAAAGTTCTGCGGTATTAAAGGTTGATAATGAACCTGTATTGATGATAGATACTTCAGGCAAAGGATTGTTTTGGCTGAGTACCTGAAAATTTGTAACGGAGGTTATTTCGGTAAAATCGTAATATTCTGCTACAATACCGTCCAATTGCACCAAATCTCCAAGTTCCGGTTCGTTATGTCGATCATATATAAACAATCCGCTCCAAGGACCACCTCCTGCATCAGCAATAAAATAGTTATCGCCAAAGCCCGCTCCAGTTACAATGCCTTGAACTGTTACCTCTTGATCTACATAAGGTGAAACTCCATCCGCTTCCATCGTATATTGGATATCGTAACAAGTCAAAACTGGTTGGGCAACTAAATGACCAAAGGGCAATAAAAGCAGGGCAAACAGAATATATCTTGGCATGAGGTCTCCTGATTAAGATTCATTTTGCGAATAATAGATTAAACAGCAAATGCTTTTCTAAATAACCTACTGCATCTGTCAAAACTTATTTTCTTGTATTATGCAAATCAAAGCATTCCAGAGCGTATAAATAAATGGCAGAACCTAGGTTCTGCCATTCTTTGATGTGTCAAAAAATGTTAATTCTTACTTTTTGACAGCGTCTTTCAGTTTTTTACCCGCTTTGAAAACAGGAACTTTACGTGCCGGAATCTTCAAAGGAGCTTTGGTTTTGGGATTGATACCTTTACGTGCCTTGCGATGTGCAACACTGAAGGATCCAAAACCTACCAAAGAAACCTTGCCGCCCTTTTTAAGGGTTTGAGTAATACCTTCCAGAACGGCAGCGAGGGCAAGACCGGCAACTTTCTGGGTTACGCCGGCATCGGACGCGATCTTTTTTACTAATTCATCTCTGCTCATTTTACCTCCTTTTGTAGTTTGGATAAGCGTTAGAGATATTTCAAAGTATAGAGAATGTTATCTTGGAATTTCTGTCAACATAAAAAAACCGCTTAAAGCCTTATTTATAGAGCTTTTGTCCAATACTGCGGGTTGCAATTGGCTTTAATCGCTTGTATTTCAAGTAATTAAGTGCTGTTCAAAAAAATACACTTTTATTGCTAATTTTTCTTACATCAAAGCTATAGCCTCTTTTTTAAGTTGACAAAATCCGCTCATTTAAGACTGTGTTCATAGATTAATAAATGGAGGATTTAATGCTGAATCACAGATTTCTTGCTCTTGCCGCACTGATGTTCTTGATAGTACTAAGTGCGTGCTCCTCAAATAAACAAATCGAAGTGGAGCCCGAGCCAGTCCGGAATCCACTTGCACTTGCACATCAAGCTGCTTCTATCGCCACCGAAAACTACGAAGATGGAATGTTAGAGAACGCTATTATGGAGTTTAATAATGCCATTGCGCTCTTTGAAGAAGCTGCACCCACTGCCTCAGTATCCGATTCCATTGCTCAAAACATCGAAAGCATGCAATTAAACATCGCCAAAACTCATATAGATTTGGCATTTGAAAGCATCGAAGTCAGTATGTTTAATGAAGCAATAGATCACTACGAAACAGCTCTTAACATATACAAAAACCACACTCCGGTAGGTATCAGTAAGGCTGATTTGGATAAATACATAATTGGAACATTAAACAATCTTGCCATTGTATCCAAGGACTCTCATAATTATGAGGCTGCTCTGGCATATTACAATCAGATTCTTGAGATGGAACCTGATAACGCCGAAGTATTGAATGCCAAGTTCTTCGTTTTGAAAGATGACATCAAAGATAGCGAACAGGCTTTTCAGGTTTTAGAAGATTATACCAAAGTAGCCAATGATGCTGCAGCGTATGTTATGCTTGCTGAAGGTTATGCCCAAGCAGGCGAATATAACAAGGCTGAAACTGCTTATAAAACAGCGGAGAACTTACGCCCAGGTGCCGATATGTTTACGCGTATTGCAAACTTTTACCGCGCCAACAGTGAATGGGAAAAAGCAAACATCTATCTAGAAAAACTAGCTGCAACCAGACCTGAAGCTTCTCTTTTAGCAGTAGTATATTCTCAAATTGCCGAGAATTATAACCAGTTGAAGAATAATGCTAAAATGATAGAGTATTTTGAGAAATCTTTGGAGATAAAGGCAGATCCCAGAATCGCTTTGTCGCTTGCAGCACAATATAACAGAACCAAAAACTGGAGCAAAGTAGTACAATATAGCACAATGGTACTCAGTGATCAAGCCAATAATAGCGATGCACGCATGTTGCGTGGCGTTGCTTATTATCAGCAAAAGAATTATACAGCCGCCAAAGCAGATTTAGAACGTCTTACCGCCGATCCCAAATACGGTAGTCAAGCTCAAGCTATTTTGAAGGCAATTAAATAGTTTTTAACCCCAATATCGGCGGGCGGAACGCGATTTCGTCCGCCGCTTTTTTGCCATGAAAAAACTAAAAACTGACGGCTCTATCAAAGCTGTTTACAAGTATTGTGAAGGGAAAAAGATTCTGCGTCCAATTGTGGGCGCTATTGTCCCGGCCGGATTTCCTTCACCGGCTCAAGATTACATTGAGGGCATGCTCGATATCTCTGAGCACCTTATCCGCCACCCATCCTCAACCTTTTTTATGTACGCAGATGGTTATTCTATGATTGGAGCTGGAATTCATCCCGGAGATCTGCTTATTGTGGATCGCGCTATCGAAGCTCAATCTAACAAAATTGTAATAGCCATTGTAGATAATGAGCTAACCTTAAAGAGGTTGAAGATTGAAGACGGTCAATACTGGTTGACTCCTGAAAACGATGAATTTGACCCAATACACATCACAGAAGATATGAACTTTATTGTTTGGGGAGTAGTTACGTTTGTAATACGCCAGCTTTGATGATTAAACGTAATAGTATCTTCTTAATTCTATTTACTTTTGGATTTAGCTTTCTATCTGCCCTTAGTTTTGTTGTAGAAGAAACTATAACTCTAAATCCACAGATAGATGCTTATACATTGTCTCATAAGAATATCGTATCATTATCTGAAAGTGTTTTCGGAGATTCCTTGCGCTATGCCAAAAATTTGGATTATACCATAGACTATCAAAAGGGAATTCTAAAGCTTATAAAAAAATTCCCCACAACTCAAATCCATATTAGCTATCTTATTATTCCTCCAGAGCTTACTACCAAACATACAACATACGAACGCATTGCTTTTTCAGATAGCATTCCTACATTTGGTGGGCGTACCCCTACAAATTGGATGTCCAGTAATAGCAATCTCAACATCAATGGCAGCAAAACGTTCTCTTTAAGTTTTTCTGAAACCGGCGACGCCGAATTACTCCAGTCTTTGTATGTAGATTTGAATGGACAATTAGCCAAAGATGTTTATATCAATGCTCAGCTATCCGATAGTCAGAGTAAATTGAGTCCCGAAGGTGATAGCAAAGAACTTTCCAGCTTAGATCAGGTTTTTATAAGAGTCTATGGGAAAAAATGGGAATTAGGTATGGGTGATTTGGAACTAAGCTATGAAAATAGCCGCTATTTGAACTATAACACAAAACTTGAAGGAATTGCAGCAAAATACAGCTCAGAGCATGAATTCTCAGCAGCGTTCAGTGCGGGATCTGCAAAGAAAGCTTTTATGAATTTAGATATTGTAGATGGCAAACAGGGACCGTACTATCTTAGCGCAAACGATAATCAGCGTAGTTTTATTGTTGTTGCTGGAACTGAAGAGATTTATCTGGATGGAATACGATTGGAGCGAGGAACAGATTACTATATAGACTACAGCGAGGGTTCTGTGATGTTTCGCCGTATTGTTAGCTCATTGAATTCTGTGAATGTATGGTTTCAATATTCTGATGAGAATTATAGACAATCCACTTACTACAATAGCTCTAAAATCTCTATCTCGAACAAGCTGTCTCTAAGGCATCATCTCATTCATCAAGCCGATGCGAAGAACAATCCTCTCTTATTTAGTTTTAGCGAAACAGATTTGGATAGTTTGGCAACTGCCGGTGATGCTACCGTTTATACTAATGGAGCCATTGAAACAGAACCTGGCACAGGAACATACCGGCAGGTAGAAAACGCTGATGGTAACATCTACTATGAATATGCTCCTGAAGACTCCACTGCCATCTATAATATTATGTTTAGCTTTGTGGGACAGGGAAATGGGGACTACACCGAGTACTCAATTGGGAGATACCACTATGTGGGATCAAAAATGGGAGCTTGGCTTCCCCTAAAAACTATAATAGCTCCAACTAAAAGAAGCAACATCGAACTCAGCTTACTTTACGAAGGGGATTCCATTCAAACCGGAATTGATGCTTTATACAGCAACAACGATGCCAATACTCATTCTTCGAAAGACGACAACGACAACTCTGCTGGAATTGTTTCCCTTTGGATGGCATTCAACCATCCAGATAATCCTTTTAAGGCAAAGATTGATACTGCATACAGGCTTTCGAATACATATAGATTTAGTAACGATGGAGCGCCCGAGCATGATTTTGCTGTTCTTCCCGATGTAGATTCTCTGGCCATGGCAAATGTAGATTTTTCATTGGCTTGGCAAGGTTCCTTTTTTGAACCAAAACTACTGCTGCGATATAGAGATCTAAAAGATAACTATATCCAAAAAGCCATCCGTTTTTCTTCGGATAATCCAAATTCCGGATGGATTCCTTATCTGCGCTTACATAGCACTATTTCCGAACAAAGTGGTAACGAAAACAGCCTCATGATGTATCAAAATGCCGAATTGGGCTGGCAATATGGGTTGATGGGGCTAAACTTTGCGGCTTTGTATTCTGCTCTGGAAGATGATAATCCATCATTTGGTGGTACTCGATTATTCCGCTGGCAACCATCTGTAGATCTAAAAAGTGCCCGTAGTTTTACATCCGTTACATTTAGTGAAGATACGAATAGCATCAAGCGTCAATCGTGGCAGAAGGCTAATTCGCAACAAACTTATACTCTTAAGCATAGCAGTAATTACCAAGATCATAGAGTGGATTTCGACATGAGTCATCGCATAATAAAAAACCCGTCAAGCGATAATCAGCCCAAAACAAATTATGACCTCCTGAATTTCAGATCGGGACACACTATATTAAAGGGAGCCGTGGATGTATTTAGTAACTATCAATTGAACCAAACTGAGTTTTATCCCAAAATTCGAGAATTGATCTGGGTAGGTCATGGTCAGGGAATTTATGACAGCACGGGAGTGATCGTTGACGATGGTGAATTTATCTATGAGTACGTTACATCACCTATTGGAAGATTATCTACAGATATTTCGGGGACTGCCAGTATCTACCTAAAACCTGGACAATACTTCAAGAATCCCCTCTGGCAAAAGATTCAAACCGATATCACTCTTAGTGCAAATGAGCAAGGAGAACAAGGCGGTAAATGGCAAAGCTATCTTTTTTTCCCAGATTATTCATATAATACAGATACCATTTACGGTCGCAGATCTTTTTTTCAAAACCTTTGGTTAAACCTCTATGAAGGAAAAATTCTCAGCAACATTAGTCTGGAACACAGTCGGAGCAAAGACCAACGATATCAGATTACCGAGCAAAGCTGGGATAATAAACAGCAGTTACAATTAGATTTCCGAAACTTTTGGAACCTCAATACCAGATTTGGATTAAATCACGAAAACAGCAAAGAAAGCAGATATTCCTCCGATATAGATCTGTGGCGGGGATCGGTGCTTGCCGAAAAAATCATAAACACTCAAAGCACACTCCAAATCGATAGTGGATACATTTCGGAAAAAGGAAAACAACAAGGAGCCGAAAATTCCTATCACTTACAAAACATTTATTTATCACCTTCTTTACGTAGTATCTTCCTGCAAAAATATCGCATCTCTGCCAAAGTAAACATCGCATATAACTTCCGTGAAGGCAGTGCCTATTTACTCTTCTTACCCCAAAAACGAGAAGGCTTTCTAACCGATGCCAATATTTCGATACGATACAGAATCAACGATTTCAGTTCTTTTAGTCTGGATTATCGCTTTGGCAAATATCCACAAAGTAAAAGCACCCACAATCTCAAACTTGAATTTAAGGCGGAATTGTAGAATGCCCTTTTCACTAAGTCCTTTAGATTATGTTATAGTTTTACCTTTCATATTCTTAGCTGGTTTTATCGATGCCATTGCCGGAGGGGGTGGTCTTATTTCTCTACCGGCATATTGGAGTGCTGGCATTCCACCCCATATCGCTTTGGGTACAAACAAATTCTCTTCTTGTTGGGGAACTGTTTTTTCTACAGTGAGGTACTTTCGTGCTGGTATGATAGATATTCCCGTTGCCCTTATTAGTGCTTTAATGGCACTTGCTGGGTCATGGTTAGGGGCAAGTACTGCTCTAGTTGTTTCTGCAAAGTTTCTAAACTATTTGCTGGTTGTACTAATACCATCTATTACAGTGCTCACCTTTATCCGTAAACAAATAGGCTTTCATGATACAGCACATTTACTTAAAATAGGTTATCGTCTCGTTATTGGTAGCTGTGCGGGATTTGTTATCGGTTTTTATGATGGTTTTTTTGGTCCTGGTACAGGCACTTTTCTAATCATTATATACTCTGTTCTCCTTCATTATGATTTTGTGCGTGCAAATGGAAACACCAAGGTGGTAAATTTGGCTTCAAATGTTGCCGCTTTGCTTACCTTTGCCAAAGCCGGAGTTATCTTTTTCCCCATTGCCATTCCCGGTGCAGTTTGTGGAATAGCAGGAAACCTCATCGGCTCCAAAATGGTAATCCTGAGAGGAAATAGATTTATTAAACAGGTCTTTATTCTGGCTTTGATGCTTCTTCTAGGAAGAGTTATCTACAATATCCTCACCTAAGAATTAGCATTTCTTCCCCTCTCTTACATTGAATACAGCCTACAGACCCCACATAGAATGCCCTCCGATACGTGGGAACGCCATCTACTGTCGCTGCACAATTTGCAGATTTCGTTGTCAACCATTCCACAAACCAAAATCAGGATCAAATCATTGTCACTTTTGTCACTTTGTATCAACAGTGATCAATTGTGCTTTTCTCCTCCATCAAGAGCATTAATCATGTGACTATCCACTCTTAATCATGTCTTAATAATTAAGGCTTGATTAAGAGAGGACTAAGAAATA
>JAJBBD010000057.1 GCA_020532355.1 Candidatus Cloacimonadota bacterium
ACTGTTTTATCGTTTATAAATCTGCCATTAATGAACACATATTGGGCATCGATAAGCTTATCTGAGCGTTCTTCCAGGCCAAAGATATAGCCACTAACAGCGTAAGTCTCTGCAGCAGCGTCAATTTCAATAATATCGTCATTGAAAAAGCTGGAGCCAAAAATCTCGCTCATGCGCTTGATGCGGGCGTTTCCGCCAATATAGTTTAGTTTTTCTTTGCTATCTGCTATTAGTTTAAAGCTTATATTGGGATAAATAATCGCTTGATAGTGGAAGTACTTGAGGATATGTCGCAATTCCACTGTTTCAGAGCGGAGAAACTTACGACGCGCGGGAAGACTTTTAAAAAGGCCTCTTACCCATATTGATGTTCCGGGGTTTGATGATGTTTTCATCACGTCCAGCAGCTTCCCATCGTTCATTTCTATTCTAAGGGCAACATCCAGATTTCTACTGCGAGTAAGAAGCGTGAATTTTGATACCGAAGCTATGGATGGTAAGGCTTCCCCCCTAAAACCAAGTGAGTTTATATGCACAATATCATCTACATTTCTGATTTTGCTGGTGGCGTGGCTTTCTAAGGCGAGCATAGCATCATCGGGCTCCATTCCTTCACCGTTATCAATAACTTGTATCATGTCTTTACCACCGTTTTCCACTATTACGGTTATGGAATCTGCACCGGAATCAATACTATTTTCCACAAGTTCTTTAACTACCGAGGCGGGTCTTTCAATTACTTCGCCAGCAGCTATTTTATTGCGTACGTTTTCCGAGAGAATGTTAATCTTGGGCATTTTAGTATCTGAATACCGATCCGTTGGTGAACTCACGGATTATGGAATTATAGGGCACATGAGCATCGTCGATATCTTTACAATGCGAAAGTAAACGCAATAAACGTCGGGATTCGGTATATGCAGATGAAGTGGAAGGGACACTTAATAGCATTTTCCAAGCGTGTTTTTTGAGCACACCAAGTTCGTAAGTTAAGCTGCTGTTAAACATGTAGTTTGCATTTTCTTGGAAAGGAAAGATGTTTTTTTCCTCTCCATCTCGAACATCACGCCAACGGACAATTGTTTCTTCGGCAGAATAACCACGATACTGATGGTCGCGGATAATGCGGCGCAGCAAACGGCAATCTGTAGTTGGTATTCGGTTATGATTATCAATATTTAGTTGATTTAACGCAGAAATATAGATGCGAGCCTTGCGATGCTCTGCAATGGCAGAGGTTAGTACATCGTTCAAACCGTGAATCCCTTCCATGATGATGATGTTATCTCTCTCCATCTTTACAAAGTGATTGCTACGGCGTCGTACTCCTCGTGTAAAGTCATAGTGAGGCAATTCAATTTGTTCGCCTTCCAAGAGCTGAGTTAGTTGCATATTAAGATAATCCAGATCGATGGAATGGATAGATTCAAAATCGTAATCTCCATCTTCTTTTCGGGGAGTGAGGTCTCTATTCAGAAAGTAATCGTCCATACCAATAACAAAAGGCTTGGCTTTACTTGCTTGCAACTGCACACTTAAGCGTTTGGCAAAGGTGGTTTTTCCAGATGAAGATGGTCCTGCAATCAGGATAAGCTTGATATCTTCTTGCTTAACAATATCTGCGGCGATTTCGGCAATCTTCTTCTCATGAAGCGCTTCTTCAACTAAGATAAATTGAGATATCTCGTAGTTATCGTTTAAGCGATTAATATCTGAGATGTTGTGTACACGTAAAATATCCAGCCATTTATCATGTTCCTGATGCAGAGCAAAAACTTTTGAAGGGAGCACAAAGGGTTGTTTTAGTTCCATTTGTTTACCCGAAGGGAAGCGCAAAATAAACCCCGGTTCTTGATAGGCTATATCGAATTGTGTAATGAAACTAGTTCTATCTGCCAAAGGGCGAATAAAAAAATCGTAATATTTGCCACAACGATATATGCTAACCGATTCACTATAGTGGGATTTTATGTTTTTCAACACGTCCTTGCGTCTCATACTGTTGAAAATATCAATTGCTTCGGAAGTTTTTACTTCGATGCGGTCGATAGGTAGATCGCTGGCAATAATTCGTTGCATTTCTGCTTTTATTCTTACGCAATCTTCTTTCGAGAACTTCTCAGCATTGAATACTTCACAAAAAACACCATCTCCGATGGAGTGTTCCGCTACCATTGAATGTGAATCGCCTAAAAGTGTATGTAACGCTTTAGTGAGTATGAAAATGGCGGTATCCTGATATATGCGATACCCTTCAGGGTGCTTTGCTGTAATACAGTTAATCAAACTATCGCCATGAGGCAGATAATCTTCATTGACATATTCTGTGTGATTAATTTTATAGCTCAGAACGAGGCTGCGGTCGATGCCACTTCCCTTGAGTATCTGAGAGATGGGCCTTGCATTATCCAGTTCTACGAGACTGTGTTTGTGTCCGTCCAATCTGATATCGATCTTCATATAGTATTTCCTTGTTTATAATCTCAAGCTTAGTTTATACAAGTGGAGCACAATTACCCTCCACATATAATATAAGCTGAAACAAACTATTATTTATAGCATTATTCGTCAAGTACAATAGGAGACAGCAAATGCCGAAAACCAATGTGCGCAAGCTACGCATCAAACGAGAGATATTTAATCATCTTGGCATAGTATTTGCCTCAATCTTTTTTGCCGCAGGATACTCATGGTTTCTTTTGCCATACAATATGGCACCAGGTGGAGTAGGAGGTATATCTCAAATTTTACACATGCTTTTTGGGCTTCCCAATGGAGTGGGGATGGTAATTATAAACATTCCCCTCTTTCTGATAAGTTTTATCTTTATAGGTAAGTCTTTTGGCAGTAAGTCTTTATATGGCATGATAGTTTCTGCTCTAATGACAGATCTAATGAGTTTTCCCATGCTTCATCGCCTTGGCATTATTAAGGATTTAGTACCCTATACGCACATTGTTGGCGATAGAGTGGTTTATGCCATGTTGGCTCCCGAAGAGCTATTCCTTTCTGCCATTGCTGGCTCGGTATTATTGGGTTTGGGCTTAGGCTTGATTTTTCGGTTTAGGGGCTCTACCGGAGGAACGGATATCCCGGTTGCCCTCATCAAGCAAAAAGCGAATATTTCAATTGGCACTGGTTACTATATCGTAGAAACCGGGATTATTTTGGCTGTAGCACTTTTCCTTAGAGACCCCAAACTCTTAATCTGGGGATATATCAATTTATTCGTTACCACCAAGATTACCGATCTTGCCTCAGAAGGCTTACCCTACATTAAGGGAGTGTATATAATCTCCGACCATGTGGATGAGATTAGAGGCATTATCTTCGACAGACTCCAGCGAGGTGTTACCTTGCTTAAAGGCATGAGCGGATTTAATCAGAGAGATATAAACGTTATCTTTTGCGTTATGAACCGCCGGCAAGTACCCATACTAACTGACTTGGTTAAAGAAATTGATCCCGATGCCTTTATGATTCTTACTGATGTCTACGATGTAATGGGATACGGGTTTAAGAGCCGTAATATCAATCTAAAAGATAACTCACAATAGGAAATTATCAAAGAACGATGCAGATAACTATTCTAAACAGCCGGTAGGATCGCACCAAACAGCCTTAAGCAGCTCTTTCACCAATCTTTCTTTTCGGTTGAGTCAAATGACTTCTCCTTGTTCTCTAGTTTGCTGGTATAACGATAAAAACAAAGAGTGGGATCCGACTCAACCTTTTCATGCTCGGGGGTTGCCTAGTTTACAACAATCTTTATGACACTACCCATTTATGATGTTTTGATCCAGTGCAACTATTGATCTATACTTCGGTATCTATTTGCTTTTTTACGAGCTCCCATTCTTCAACAAGCCTATGATAATACCCTAAAAGTTGCTCGCTGCCAAGTTCAGCATAGCCGGTTTCCAGTTCTCTTGCAATTTTGCCAAAAATATCGAAATGCATATTCTGTGCCGTACCTCGCAGTGAATGTAACAGACTCTTCATCTCAGTATAGTCTTGTGTGTCTATTGCTTGCTTCAAATTTCGTAATTTCTTTGGAAAACTTTTATATGCCAATTCTAATAGGCTCTTTAATGTATCTTTATCGCCTGAAATGTTCTTTAATAAGGCATTTCTATTGAAATGATAGCCTAAAGGATCATCGGGTTCGTTCAAATCTTCTTTATTACTTAAAGATATTTCTGAATCATGATTTTGGAGTGGTAAGGATTTGCCGAGATGTTCCAACAATGAGTTCAACAACTCGTTTGCCATTACTGGTTTAGTTAGAAAATCGTTCATTCCGGCGCTTATGCAGCGGTCTTGCTCTTCTTTTAAGGCACCAGCAGTAATGGCAATTATTGGGGTATTCGAAAACTTCCTGATCTCTATACTCGCGCTAACTCCATCCATATTGGGCATCTGAACATCCATCAAAACAATATGAGGGTCATGTTTTCGCACTTCTTCGATTGCTAACAGTCCATCTGAAGCTGGAAAGATTTCTGCTTGAGGCATCGATTGCAGTATCATCTCTTTTAACAGGGTAAGATTTAGGTAGTTATCTTCAGCTATTAAAATGCGAGGTTTTTCTTTAAACACATACTTTGGTGTATTAGTATTTGCTGTGGCTTTATTTTTTGGGGGAGCATTTACCGCAACTTGGTTTTCAATAGAAAGCAGCAACTCTTGTAAACTATGGGCTTTGATTGGTTTAATAAGACGATATTTCAGATCGTATGCCAGAGCACTATGTTGAATAATGAATTCTTCAGATGCTCCGTGCATCAACACTATAGTAGTAGTTGCAACTTTTTCTGGATATCTGAGCACTATTTTGTTTATTGTATCCAAACCATTCAATTCCGGCATGGCATAATCCACCAGAATCAAATCATAAACTTGGGCTTCTGCCAAATGATCCAATGCCTTCTGAGGTGATAAAAAACTGTTAACTTGTAGTTTATACAAAGAAAGATACTTTGCAATAATCTTCAAGCTTGTTTGATTATCATCTAAAACCAGCACACGTTTTATCTTCTTTATATCTACCTTTTCCCGTTTACTCTGCTCTATTCTGCAATTTATGTTAAAGCGGAAGATAGATCCTTTCCCCGGCTCGCTTTCTAGGCTTATGTAGCTATTCATAAGGCTTGCCAAATGATTTGAGATTACCAAGCCCAAACCGGTGCCGCCATATTTTCTGGTTGTTGAAGAGTCCAATTGTGAAAAAGCCCTAAACAAACGTTTCTGTAAAGCTGGTTCGATTCCAATCCCGGTATCTCGCACTTGGAAAAAGATATCCGCATGCTCCGAATCCGTTAGTGCATAATTCACTTTAAGTTCCACCTCTCCTTGGTCGGTAAACTTTTCGGCGTTGGAAAGCAGATTTATCAGGATTTGGTTCAAACGCAAGGGATCAACTACGGCATAACGGGGGAGATCGGGATTTATATCCAGCAGCAATTCCAGGTCTTTTTTCCCTGTTTTAATTTTTACAATGTCGGTTGCATGTTCCAAAAGCTCTATCAAATCTGTTCTTACGGGCGATAAATCCAGCTTACCGGCTTCAATTTTGGAAAAATCTAAAATGTCGCTAATTATACCCAGTAGATTGTAACTGGAATTAATAATGTTTTGCGCATACTGATGATGAACTTCATCCAAACCGGAATTATATAATAACTCAGCAAAGCCCAAAACCCCATTAAGTGGGGTGCGAATTTCATGACTCATATTTGCCAAGAACTCACTTTTTGCTCTATTAGCTGTTTCGGCACGTTCCTTTTCTTGAATTAGGCTTTGTTCTAAGGCGCGTCGATTGCGAACATTTACTAAGAGTTGGGCAAATAGTGAGAGTAGGTTGATATCGGTTGAGGAAATTGCTTGAGATTTCTTTACAAAATCAAATCCTACAAATCCTAAACAATGTTCATCAGATATTAAAGGTATTATTACTAAGCTTTTTACGTTTTGAGCTAGTAAGATGCTTTTCAATTTCTCTGGTAATTCGGCGGCTTGAACATCGTCTAAGGCAACAATCTCCCCATTTTGATGCATCTGGGTCCAGGGCTTTAAGTCTTCAATGTGAATTATCTTAGGCACTGAAACAATGTTAGCAATTTCTTTAGAATACCATTCACTGATTCTTATGCACAGTTGCTTGTCCCATTCGTAATGGAATATAAAGGCTCGATTTGCCCGGGAAAACGCTGCCAATTCTGCCAAGGAATCAAGGATATTTTCTTCTAGATTATTTGAAGGTAGATTAATATATTTCATGGCAATATGGCTTATTATCTCTCTAAGACGGGATTGGTTGCGCATCTGACTCTCAATATCGTTTTTTTGCAAAACTTCACCTAAAAGATTTGCTACTACCAACAAATTATCTGTTTCAGCATCGCTAAAGAGTCTGCTGCTCCCAATACTGTCGAAACCAAAGTATCCTAATACCCTAGCTCTGCTGGATATTGGTATGCAAAGAATAGATTTTATATTCTGCTCTTTTAGAATCTGATATTCAATAGGTGCTTCTTTTTCTAACTTCGCTAAATCGGGAATTTTGATGATACTCCCCTCTAAGATTTGCTTATGCCACCATGGGATAGCCGAAGTGTGATACATATCTCGGTTCAATTTTCGGGACACAATACCCGGGGCACACCACTCGTTAGAGTTTCTAAGTACAGAGTAATCTTCTGAATATCGGTAGATATATGCTCTTTGTACTCCAAAAAACTCTCCCACAAGTTTAAGGCTATTATCTAACACTAGGCTGAGGTTGGTATTCTTGCTTTTTACAAATGCGGTAGAGATATCGACAATCATTTTTTGAAATTTATTACGAGCCAAGATTGATTGGGCTGCCCTGCGCTGTTCCGTAATCTCCCGTACTATAGAAATCACTTTATCATCGGCAAAAGGACTTATGCGTGCTTCGTATGCCCTTATTTTGCCATCTTGTTCCAATTCGTATTGTATATCTCGTGTTTCTCCCGTTTCCAATACTTGCTGTATCAACAGCAGCATTTTGTCGCTCAATTCCTTGGGTAGTATCTCATTAAGATATTGATTTGGGATTTGCTCTCTGGGTATATAGAGCATGTTATCTAGTCCCGATTTTAGATCTGAAATCATACCTTCTTTATTTAAAACAAAAATCGGATCTGGAATTGCCAATAATAAAGATTCTATATATTTATTCTTCTCTTTCAGTTCTTGTTCGGTTTTCTTTTTTTGGCTAATATCTCTGCTTACTCCTCGTAAACCGGCAAACTCTCCATGCTCATCTCTTATCATCGATACATGCATGGAAATGTCTGCCAGACTGCCATCCTTACGATAATGCTGTAATTCGATGAACCTTGTACGGTTGAGATCTACTCCCGGTTGTTTATCGCGGGCAATTTCCTCGGCAAAAGCTTCTTGCATTATTGCCAACGATTCTGGAGGATGTCTTTCTTCCAGTGAGCGAGCCATATACTCTTCGGGGCCTTCGCCAAACATCTGCATAACCGAAGGGCTAACGTATGTTGTTTCAAAGTTTTTATCGGTCATAAATACTACATCTGTGATGTTATCAGTTATGTATCGCAATTTGTTTTCACTTTCTCGTAAAGCATTCTCCGCAGCCTTGCTTTCACTGATGTCTCGCACGTGAGCGATAATGCCCGAAATTGCCGGCATGCTTAACAGATTCATCACACTCACTTCTAACCATAAGCTTTTGTTATTGGTAGATAAAACCCGAAAGTGTTTGGTTGTTAATTCGCCTGGATTGTTTTGTAGCCATGTAATAATATTCTTAGCAATAATGAGGTCATCAGGATGCACTACCGAAAGAACGTCAAGATCAAATATCTTTTCTACCTCAAGCCCCAGTAGCTGTTCTCCCAGTCTTGTAGAATACACTACTTTCAAATCTGCATTCAAGATGATGACCCATTCATTAGAGTTTTCCAGTAATAAGTGTAATCGTTCTTCGCTTGCACTAAGCTCTTCCTGTAATTCACAATAGTGAGAAATATCGAAAAATATAGTAGTGAAGTACCCTGGTTTGAGCGAAATAGCTTGGATTTTAAAGCTTTTCTTGAATAGTTTAGATTTCGCTTCAAATATTTGACTTCCACCCTCAGTTGCTATTTTGCCGTATATATCTATCCAATCTACGGTTTCTTGCGTTATTTGCGGATAAACCTCTTTTATGGTCTTACCAGTAAAAATATCCTGCTTTGCCCCGGTGAGCTCCACAAAGGTTTTATTTACTTCCAAAAAGCGATAATCGCATACTTTGCCTTTATCGTCTTTAACCACTTCATGGTAGGCATAACCAAACATTGCGCTTTTTAGTATCTCTTGATACTGCATAATATCCATATCATCCTCTTGGTATTACATAAGCTCAGACCACCAAGATTAAAATTAACCAGTTATCATCCATCTTTTTCAATGTAGATTATTTGTATCAATCTGTCAATAAGTATATTCCTAATCAAGATATACGTCAAGGCAAATAAAGCTTTCTCGGAAACTTGAGGTTCATGCTTCTCCAAATCTTGTAGGTAGTAATTATCTTTGCATTTGGCTTCAAAATCTGAGTGTGATGATTAATCGGGGTATTGGGCTGCGCTTTATACAATAATGGATGTAACGCTTAAGTGGAGGCATATTCCTTTTTGCTATAGTGGCATGGGCTCGTTATTCTCGTTATTATTGAAGCGACTCAGAATTCTTTATCTCTTCCACACACTCTTTCCTTGCTTAATATACTCTCATTATACCCTCATGACATGAGGAGATAATGAGAATAAATAGAGCGAGGTAGGAGAGTAAACCAGAAGTGAGGTTTGCCGTTGCCAAAATTTTGATTGCATAATTCGCAATATGAAATATTTTATCTAGTGAGTTGAAGTATGCCGATTTATAAGTTCACAATTTAGCTAAAGTACCATGAAACAATGCTCAAACATTCAAAGAGAACAAAGATGAAAGCAAAATTACTGATCACGATCTTGCTCATACTGCTCGGCACAGCGATCTTCGCCAGTGAAGATCCCTTCGATGCGGAAGAGTATGTGCGCAAAACCCAAGAACTTAATCAACTGGCAGAACGCTTTAAGGCTGAGACGGGGTTTAGGGGTAATGTAAGTTATGATTTGAATAGGATGTGTTTGGGCTATTATGAAGGTAAGTTTGCCGACATACAGATCACAGCAGAAGCTGATACCGCGTCCTTTAGAACTGCTTTCGAACAGATCATGGATAAGGTTTTACCTTATACTTTTGCCCGGCGAGAGCAATTGGCTAGAACTAGAATTACTAATATGCATGGCAGAATTAAGACTGTATACTATCAACAGGTTAACGGTTATAGAGTAGAGGGAGCAGCAAAGCTGTCCATTGCTTATGAAAGCGGCCGAAATGCCTTCGCTATTGGCAATGGCACCGTTGAATTGCCGGA
>JAJBBD010000058.1 GCA_020532355.1 Candidatus Cloacimonadota bacterium
TATTACCTGTATTAGCACCATCAAGTCACACATTCCAAATTATAAATTCTACTATGATGTCAAGATAAAAATCAAGCCTCATCAAAAACGTTTTTCCTTAATTAATGAGTATCATTATTAAGAAATGAGACCGTTGGACATCCATATATAGCAGATTTTTATGCACGAGATATCGGTTTTGTAAGCTTTTTCTGATCGTATCTATGCTCACCCACCACCCTTGCAGTATGAAGATCCTCCCCATGCCCCAGTTATTCAACGGTCTTACGATGCATTTCTCATCTCTAAGCTTGGAAAAACGAAAGCTTCTCTAACGCATTTACAGTTGTTATCCCCGCCGCATCAGGCTAAGGTTAGGAATGATTAAAGCCACCATTATCCTATGGCTTTAGCATAATCTCAGGAGAAACCTTCCCTAATCTTCCGCTAAAGCAATTGCCAAGCATTAAGTAGGGCTGACCCAAACAAAGACAAAGTTCTCTGGCAATTTACATTTTTGAAGCTCTTTGCAGCAAGCGCATAGTCTTGATAATGGATAATTCATAATACTTCTCACCAGCATAAACCTTTTTATGGACTTTATTATTGACATAATCTGCATTACCAAAATAATGGAAAAACTAAGTATAAGTATAGTAAAAATAAATATATTAGATCCTGTGGAGGAATTATGAAAACTGGCGGTTGCCGCTATGGAACCCATCGAGTAACTGAACCACAAGGAGTACTGCCTCAACCAGCTCGCATTCTAAACAACGATATGAACGAGATTTGGGATAATGAACTACTGATCGATGTTATTCGATTAAATGTAGATAGTGCTTCTTTTCATCAGATCAAGAATAAGCTTATTGCTAAGGGGCATGAGGATTTGGAAAAAGCCTTTGCCGATCATGCAGTAGACCTCACCAATCGCACTGGAAAACACAAAAATGAAGATACTGGCAGCGGGGGTATGTTGATAGGTAAAGTGGCACAGATTGGACCCAATTTTGAAATGAAAGATCAGATAAAAGTAGGCGATAAAATTGCCAGTTTGGTTTCGCTCTCTCTTACTCCACTAAAAATCAATAGAGTAAAAAGAGTTCTTTTGGATAAAGATCAGGTGGAAATTGAAGGTCAAGCCATTCTGTTCAGTAGCGGTATCTATGCTAAACTGCCAGATGATATGGACGAGAACTTAGCCCTCTCGGTATTGGATGTGGCCGGAGCTCCAGCCCAGGTTGAACGTTTAGTTAAACCCGGTGATAACGTAGTAATTATCGGTGCCAATGGTAAAAGCGGTATCCTCTGTAATGCCGTGGCTCGTGAACGAGCTGGAGTATCCGGAAAGGTTATTGGCGTAGTTCGTAACCCTAATTATATCCCCACTTGTAAAGAAACCGGATGCCATGAGGTTATTATTGCCAGCGCTACAGATGCTATCACCATCCAAAAAGAAGTGTCACGCCTCACTAATGGCAAAATGGCAGACGTAGTAATAAATGTAGTAAACATCGAAGATACAGAATTACCCACCATCATGGCAGCCAAAGATAGAGGCTTGGTATATTTCTTCTCGATGGCAACTTCCTTCACTAAGGCAGCATTGGGCGCCGAAGGAATCGGTGCAGATGTGGATATGATCTTGGGTAATGGTTACGCACATAACCATGCCACTATTTCCCTGGATCTACTACGAAGAAACCCCATTTTAATGAAGCTATTTAAAGAACGTTATACAGATTAATAATTCGGAGCCAATAATGAACATTACAGATATTCGTTCAATCGCCACTCAAGAACAGTGGAACGATTGGCATTGGCAGCTAAAAAACCGCATAACTACTGCTGTTGAGCTGCGCAAGTATATCACCCTGCTTCCTGAGGAAGAAGCGCTCTTTGCCAAACAAGAATTCTCATTCCGTATGGCAATTACTCCATATTATCTTTCTCTGATAGACCACAATAACCCCAATGACCCCGTAAGGATGCAGGCAATCCCCAGAGTGTACGAGAGCGAATTGAGCGATTCTGATATGGCAGACCCCCTGCATGAAGATGCAGATGCACCCGTTCCCGGAATGACTCATCGCTATCCCGATAGAGTATTGCTGCTGCTAACAGATCAATGTGCCATGTATTGCCGGCATTGCACTCGCCGCAGAAAAGCTGGAGAACACGATGCTCCAATGCCTAAAGAAAATGTGGATAAAGCCCTCGAATACATTCGTGAACACACAGAAGTGCGAGATGTGATCCTCTCTGGCGGCGATCCCCTTACCTTAGGAGATGAGCGCATCGATGAAATCCTGGAGCGATTAAGTAAAATTGACCATGTGGATATTGTCCGCTTAGGCACCAGAACACCGGTTGTATTACCTCAACGCATTACCGATTCTTTGCTTTCGGTGCTTAAGAAGTATCCCTTTGTTTGGTTAAATACTCACTACAATCACCCTCAAGAGATTAGCGATACCGCTGCCAAAGCTTTGGCTCGGCTCGCTGAAACCGGTTTGCCCTTGGGAAACCAATCTGTATTGTTAAAAGGCATTAACGATCACGTAGACGTAATGAAAGCATTGGTACATAAACTTGTAAAAAACAGGGTAAGACCCTATTACATATATCAATGTGACCTCTCAGAAGGAATCAGCCATTTTCGCACTCCAATTTCCCGGGGGATTGAAATCATCGAATCTCTACGCGGTCACACCAGCGGCTTATGCGTTCCCACTTTTGTTGTAGATGCCCCTGGCGGCGGTGGAAAAATACCGGTGATGCCAAACTATGTTATCTCCCAAATGCCAGGAAGAGTTGTTCTGCGTAACTATGAAGGCTTCATAACTAGCTATACCGAACCTGGATTCCAGGCCCTCAAGGATGCAGATTACCGAAATCTGTGTCCGCGAGAACGTGAGAGTTGCGAGGGCATCATGAGCCTGCTTAAAGGAAAACATGTAGCCATCGGTCCAGCAGAAACAAAACGAAATCAACGCCGAAAACACTAATTCAATACATTTAATATGATAGATTTGATCTCCACCAAGGCCATAAAAAACATTGCCTTGGTGGGGATCAGTAAAAATGCCGGAAAAACTACGCTAATTAATGCGCTAATACACAATTTCCCCAACCACAAATGGGCAGTATTGAGTACAGGCATAGATGGCGAAAGCGAAGATAGGGTTTATAAAACTCCCAAACCTCTAGTAAATATCTTTCCTGGAAACTTGTTCTGCTGCGACCAGCAGTGGATAGATTTTCACGCTGGGGCAATCAGTATTTTATCTTGTAAACAATATGCGGGACGCAAACTCTATATTGCCAAGGCAGAATCTGAGTTGAAAACCCAGATAACCGGCCCTTCGTCGGTGCTCCACCAAAAAGACATCATTCGGCACATGCACCATCTGGGTGCTAACAAAGTTTTAGTTGATGGTTCCTTAGATCGCAAATCCATAGCTTTGTCCGATAACATCAATGCCCTAATTCTTGCTGTAGGGGCTAGTTTTGGCAGTACCGAACAAATAATTGAAGAACTGGGGCGATTACGATTATTGCGCGACATTGCTAAAGCAGATGTGAATCCATATCTATGTCGCAAGCTCAAAAGCTCTAAGTTCATTTTATATAAAAAGACCAATACTTGGCAAAATACCCATCTTTGCAGCCTGATCCATAACGAGAAGGATGTTATAACTCTACTGGCTGAAAAGCCAAAACTTCTCTATATACCCACATCAATTACCGATAGCTTATTCGAAGCCATAGGCAAAGCTGTGGAGCAAAGCCAAACACAGCTGATGATCAGGCATCCAGAATGCTTGAAATTAAATACTATCAATCTTAAACGTTTCCTTGCGCGCATTCCAACGTATTGTCTTATCCCCTTTAAACTTAGGGCTTTTGCTTTAAATTCCACTGCTGTAGGTAAATTTCCCATATCGGCAGATAGTTTTCGAGCAGAGATTCGACAAGCCTTTCCCAATGAAGTTTTCTTTGATGTAATGGAGTTGCAGTAATGCGGGATCGCGATAATTTGACTTCATTAACCGTTAATCTTGGGCTTTTTAGCAACATCCTTTTGGCTTTATTAAAAACCGGAGTGGGGATTTTGGGACATAGCCCAGCGGTATTAGCAGATGGCATAAATTCCTCTTCTGATGTAGTGTATTATATTGCAGTGAAGATATTTATGAAGCAAGCTAAAAAACCTGCTGACAAGGAACATCCCTATGGGCACAGACAATTAGAATCCATTTCGGCTATTGTGGTTGGGGCTTTCATTCTTACTACCGGAATCACTATCTTCTGGGAAAGCATCAATAAAGTGTATGAATTGCTTAGCAATATCGAAACTGGTCAATCTGCTTCTGTTTGGGCATTAGTAATTGCAATTGCTACTTTCATTATAAAACTCGGATTATATCAATATACTCGCAATACTTCCAAACATACCCATAACCCCACCCTACGTGCCTTAGCCAATGATCATCTAAATGACATTATGGCATCGGTAGCAGTCATTGTGGGTGTCCTCTTAGGGCGTTTGGGCTATTTTTGGATGGATCCCGCCGCAGGAGCAGTTGTGGCAATATACATCATCAAAACAGGAATCGAAATCATTATGGATTCTTCTGCAGAATTGATGGATCATGTGCCAGATGATGATTTTGGCAGAGAACTACGCGATACAACTTTGTTGATAGAAGGTGTGAAAGGCATAGAAGAATTGGGAATACATCGCTTTGGACCATATTATACGATCAGCATGACTATCAGCGTAGCTGGAAACATCTCTATTGACGAAGGACACAACATCTCACATGCCGTGGAAAAACAAATACTGGAGCGGTTTAACAATGGACTACGAAAGGTACACATTCACTACCATCCCTTTGAATCGGCGGCAACCACCCAAAAAGGAGTTTCTACAATATGATAAAGGGAAAACGCATACTTATTACCATAGTGCTTCTGTTGTTGGCGATTTTCAGTTTGGCTTCGTTGTTTAAGATGCCATTTAACAACAGCCAAACGCAGCAAGAAGATTTTGTGGAAATTGTGGATCCTTGGATTACCCAAACCATCCCACCCGGGGGCTCAATCTTCTCGGTATTGGCCAACCTTGAACTCCCCGGTCAGGAAATTGGCATGATATCATATCTTTTGGGAGATTACATTGATGTTACCACCATTCAGCCCGGAGATACTCTGCGAGTGATATTGAATGATGAGGGTACCAAAATTGATAAGATGATGTTTGTACAAGAACCTACAATTCGGCATCACTTTGTTGCACAAGGAGATTCTCTAATCTATAATATGGAATCTTTGCCCGTGCAAAAGCGTCTTCGCTTAATTGAAGGAACCTTGGAAAACACTCTGGACGCTGCTCTCCTCTCATTGGGGCTGTCTCCGGCAGATAAACAGAATATCAACAACGGCTTGGAAGGTGAAATCGATTTTCAGCGTGATGCTCGAAAAGGTGATAAGTTTAGCGTGTTCATTGAGGAACGCATTTTTGAAGGGAAACCACTTCCCCGAGCAAAAGTACTATTTGTAGATTACCATGGCACTCGCACTGGTAGTCATGAATTATTCCGCTACGAACAGGATGATGCGAATTCTGTCTTGAATGGGCTATACAATAAAGAAGGAAAAAGCAATAATGCCAGTGGTGTAGGATATCCCTTGTCTAGCATCCACGTAAGTTCTTCCTTTGGCAAACGATTAGATCCTTTCACCGGAAGGTGGGCAAATCATCAAGGAGTAGATTATCGTGCTCGTCGCGGCACTCCTGTGTATGCCGTTGCAAATGGGACTGTTACTTCTGCCCGCTACAATGGTGGTTATGGTAATGAGGTACGCATCAAACACTCCAGCGGAATGATTACATTGTATGCGCATCTAAATTCGATTAGCGTGCGCAATGGGCAAACCGTTAAGAGAGGACAGATAATTGGACGCGTTGGCTCAACCGGAAGATCTACCGGTGCACATCTTCATTTTGGGCTAATGAGCAACAGACGCTACATAAATCCCAGTAAGCTTCGCATGGTAGGCGCAGAACGACTTAACCAGCAACAAATGACTGAATTTGAGAATCAGAGGAATAAAATCCGGGAGCTCATGCAGCAGTATAAATATCCTCAAACGCCCGCATAAAAACCATTATTACTTGTCTGTTAAAACGTGAAGTTGAGGCGCTATTTTGGATCAAGCAATTTCCGGAAAATTCTGCGTTTCCACGGCATAAGATATCCATTGTGCAATTTCGCACTCTGCAAGTCTTTATATTAAGGCTATATTTAGCGTAGCTTCAGGTTACCATCATGCCGCACTCACAGCAATATCCTAAGATGAACTATCGCTAATATATGCTTTAGGAGACAGTTGCACATCCATATATAGCAGATTTTTATCCCAATTGAGGCATTGGAGTTCAAAGCGCATAAACTAACTATCACTTATTTAATATCTTATGGGCGGTTTGGACTTCAATAGCATTGTTCAGGTTTATACACGAGCTTTCGGTTTGGTGGGCTTTTTCAGATCGAAACTATGCCCACCCATTACCCTTGTAGTATGAGGCTCTGCCCCATTTCCCGATCATTCAACGGCCTTTTTAGGCTATACGGATTGACTTTGTATGTTCTTGGAAGAAGTAATGGATGTGAATACGGTCAAGACGTCATAAGTATTGCCAAAAGCTCTATTTTGGGGATGCTTATCCTCTATTCTTGATTTTCCCTTAAAGAAAAGAGTTCTGGGAAAAGGGCATTGTAATATAATGCAGTTAAACTGCCGTCATAAGCATACATCACATGCAGGGTTCGAGTATCGGTCAAAAACCAGATCAGTTGTTGCGTGTCCTCATCAAAATGGTTTGTCTCACCATGTAAATGAGAGATCTTTTGCATGATCAAGTGGTCGTTATCTGCTCCATTTTCAGAATTATAGCGGATAAACCAGCCCGCAACACGTTTAGTATCTGGCTCCATAAAAACTATGATAGCCGAAACATACAGATTTATGTCACTGTAGTATTTAACTGCATCTTCTTCACTGCCTTCCGGGAAAAAACCTGAAACCGCCAATATAGAA
>JAJBBD010000059.1 GCA_020532355.1 Candidatus Cloacimonadota bacterium
GAAGATAGTGACTTTAGCATCAGCGAATATGAGTATAATCGTATTTCTGAGATGAAGATGTTCCCTGATTTCATTCTCTATTGGGACAATCGGAGGAAACATACAACTAATCCTGTGTTTCGGTTTACATACTCGAGGTTGTTATGGGAATTCAGAAAAGAACCCCATGTGAGTATATCCGTTGAAGATGTTATGGATGACATCGTAAGTTCTGCTGTTAAGATAAGCGATGTAGGCAGCTCAGTCATGAATCTTCATCAAGTAATGACTTATCTGAGCAATGCGTTATATATAGCTTTGTGCACAAAAAAAGACAAACTCATTCGAGATGTAGTTGATCAAGTAATGGTCTATTGCGGAAGAACTGATTTGATCAATCATAATTGTGTGTGGTTTCCCGTATTCTTCCGCTTGCTAAAAAACCGGAGGAAGCTGAGTCTTTCGGATTTGGAGATCAATCAGATTGTTGAATTCTTGGAAAGTGTAATGTCTGTGCTGTTTTACCCTCAAGATATCATTAGAATAGCAGAGGTTCTTGCCGCATACTACGAGCAGAACAAAGACAGAGAAACTGTGTGTAATATCCTTGATTTGGCTTACGATTGCACAGGTAAGACGATTACTTCAGGCATTGGAATGGCAGGTATCTACACACATCTGCATGATTTAGCTCAGAAGTATGCATACAAAGATTTGGTGACTCGAATCATCAAAAAAATGGATCACATTGGCCAAATGATAAAAGGAGAGATGCGGTTACATAAGATTAAGTATCCAAAAAATGTACAAGATGCAATGAAGTCGTGGCAGAACACCATAAGAGCCAGCATCCCAGAACTAATCAAGAATCATGGATTTATTCAAGTGTTAGTAGATTTATCCTTTATGAAGATTCCCGATATTAGAGACCTTTACACAAATCAAAGAAGACCTTTATCAATCCTCGAATCAATTGGAATCTCCGAATGTTATGTAGACGATGACGGCATACCGATTACCACAAACATGATTCAGCTTGATGAAACCGCCAAGATGATCAAGTGGTTTATACATGAATATTTTCACTTTGAAATCAGCAGTTTCACATTCATTATGCATGAGTTATTCTCGCATTATGCAGGTTCAAAGCAAGACATTCTGGAGTTAGTACAAAACTCAACCAACCTAACAAAAAAGACCATAGAAATTGTCTCCAACGGTATATCAGAGTTTTTCGAAGGAAATTATAGTGCTGCAGTTCATCTCCTTGTGCCACAATTTGAGGACATTCTTCGGAGCTTTATTTCATCATTAGGTGGTATTATTAGAAAAAAGAATCACTTCACGGGCGGTTATGATCGTATAAACCTAGATGAAGCATTGAATTCTGAAGAGATAAAAAGAGTGTTAAATGATTCGACGATTCTCTATATGAAATCAATTCTTTCACATCGACAGGGACTCAATCTACGAAATAATCTCTGTCATGGGTTGATTAAAACTTGTAATTATAGCACTGCCTTAATAGTAATTCAGTTAGCAGTAATACTAACTGTACTCGATATCAACGTCAAAACCAACGGAGATAGTGCATGCGACAACAAGCCCAGTAAAAGAGAGAGCAATGATGACTAAAACCTTAGATTGTGCAACTTCACAACTGAGGATGTTTTTAAGAACTAATCTTCCAGTAGTGAGCGACAACTGGTGGCAAGATATGGTTCTTTCTGCATTGAATCCAAGGCAGAAAGAAATTATGCTTAAATCAAAGGATACAACCCTTGATAACCTTGATCTTGCTGCTCTACTTCGGATATTTGATCAGAACTGGTTCCGCATATCTGCTCATATGGGATATGAGCCAGAACAGAGGCATTATCTAAAGGAGATGATTTCAATCCGAAATCGTTGGGCGCATAGAATTAGCAATCCCGTCAGCGATGATGATCTTTATCGAGACCTTGATACCACACAAAGATTCCTCAAGATGATCGATGCGGGTAGCAAACTCATCGATGAAATCCAGCAACAAAAACAAGAAGTCTTCAAAGTAAGCACTCAAGAGCATGTTCAACCGACGGGACAACATCCGACAGAAGGGTTTCAACCAGGCCAAGTTGTTCGTTTGAAATCCTCCCCAGATAAGCATTATGCTGTTATGAGTATTCTTAGCAACGAGCCAGAGAATAGGATTGATGTTTTCGGAGAGGGTGGCACTCAAAGCTTTTATGAATCTCAGTTAGAGGCAGTTCCCCAACGCGTTTTACAATACATGAATCTGGATGAGTTGAACGCAGCAATTTCTTCCCTTCAAATAAGACAACCTAACCTCACTACTCTTTACTCACTGAACTCGGCCAGGATCGATTTCATACCTTACCAATTCAGACCTGTGTTGAAGTTCATCAGGTCGGATCGCCCCAGGCTCTTGATTGCTGATAGCGTTGGCGTTGGAAAAACCATTGAAGCCGGGTTGATCCTCAAAGAACTACAGGCGAGAAGAGAGCTTCAAACGGTATTGATTATCTGTCCCAGGCCTCTGGTGGCTGAGAAGAAGTGGCTCACCGAAATGAAAAGATTCGATGAGTCATTCCGGCAGTTAGACGGAAAACAGCTTAGGCTCTGCATTAATGAATGTGATCTCGATGGTGAATGGCCTCAAGATTACAGAAGATCAATCATCCCATATTCATTGTTTGATGAAACCCTGCTTCACGGAGAAAACAAGCGAGGCAAAAAGAGACTTGGTCTATTAGACTTGGACCCTCCTCCACACTTTGATCTGATCATAGTCGATGAAGCGCACCATATCAGGAACACCAATACATATGCTAATCAGATAGTA
>JAJBBD010000060.1 GCA_020532355.1 Candidatus Cloacimonadota bacterium
AAATCCGAGTCGGGCATTTGGATATGACTCATTATAAGTTCTTTGATGGCGTCACAATCATGCATACCATACATAAGCAATTCTGCCCTGGAGCCTTCAGGACCGGCAACTCCAGCAGTCTGAATATGCAGGGAACTCAAGCCAAAAAGACGCTGGAGAGGTCCCTGTGTAATATCTATATTGGTAATTTTATGATAGGGTACAGCAGTTTTTTTGCGCCAAAAGACTCCCTTCTTAGCTTTTACTCCATCACGTTCAATGCGATACTCTAAACTTTTGAAAAAAGCTGCGATATACCACAGGTAAAAGATTTCGTTAAGCACAAAAGGAGTGATCAAAATTAAAAGCAATAAATACTCTTTGGTAAACAACATGATGGTAAATAGAACTAGAGCTATTAACAAAAAGAAGATAAAACTTAAGAGGTTCCAATATCTTTTAAGTTGTGGTTCTGGTTTATAAGCTATATTATCCATTGCTTTCTCCTCTCATCTTGAGTGTATATACATTTATTTTTAATGTATGCGGAGTCAAGCAAAATTATCATGCTATGGAAATTGATTTGCCTACTTTTTGGTGCTGATTGCGATAGGTTTTTGGGAACAAACAGTATCTTGATGAACAGTCTCGCAGCATTTTATCTGCTTGCTCAAACTTAGTTGTTGAATACAATAGCGTGTTGATCTTTAGCCCTCTCCGGTTTTCTAAGCTTAGTTTTAGGGTGGATTTGTCGTTGGATTATGCTATGCCCATTGCATGATCCTAGCTTAAAGCCAGGCTAATGCTCCGACGGCAGAACAGGAAAAGATTAAAGTGGACGCGATGCTCATATTGTGTTTAGGGTAGAAAATTCTCTTGTTGCAGAGGGCGCAGGTCTTTCAAGTGAGATAAATTGAATCACCGAAAATTGCAAATCGGGTCATCGAAATCTGCAAATGCTTTTTGGATATTCTTTTCTCTTATCGACTTATCTATTTTGTACAAGGGTTAGTTATTTGTAGATTTCAGTTACTCTTTATATGGTATGCATCCTCTGGTAAGTTTATTGAGAACTACAATCAGAAATGCTTGACAGCCAGGTTCATCAGATTAACTTGGTACAAATTGAGGTAAAAATGACAGATGCCATAGTATTTTTAGGAATTCAAGGTAGCGGGAAAGGCACTCAGGCAAAGCTGCTTGCGGAGCGCACTGGGTTTAAGCATATCAATATTGGAGATTTGCTAAGAGAACAGGTGAGCCTTAAAACGAGTATCGGGTTAAGAGTTTCGGAAATTATCCAAAGCGGTAGTTTGGTGTCTGACGAGTTAGTTTTTGAGCTTATCCAAGCTAGCCTTAATAAGGACTGTTCCGGAATAATCTTTGATGGTTTTCCCCGTACCTTAGCTCAAGCAGAGCATTTGGTAAAACACTTCAGATTAGCCAGGGTATATTATTTGGATTTATCTGAGGAGCAGGCAATAGCTCGCATGGAGGGAAGAAGGGTGTGCAAGGAGTGTGGCAGAAATTACCATCTTATGTACCACCCGCCCCAACATGAATGTATTTGTGACGATTGCGGGGGGGTACTGATAACGCGTGCAGATGACTCTCCGGATGCTATCAAAAAACGCATAGCCGCTTTCTTTGATGAAACTTATGCGCTAAAGAAATTCTTTGAGAAGCTGGGAGTTCTAGTTCAGATTTCGGCAGCTAACAGTGTTTCGGAGGTTAAGACAGCTATTTGGGCAGATGCGCTTTTGGATTGAAAGATGTCTGTAAACAATAGCAAGGGCTTGCTAAAGCATATTGAAGCTCTGGCGTATCTTATCGCGGCATGGAGCTTTGCGGTAATATTTTTGGAGAGTATAGTTCAAGAACTTATGAACTATCACTTGCTGGAATTCATTACTGCGGGAGCAAACCTGTTATTATTGTTTTTAACTATTATCAGCCGTCTGATTTGTAAGGATCAAAGCAAACAGACTGTTTTGCTTAGGATTGATATTATCATGTTGCTTCTTGGCGGCCTGTTGATGTTCTATCAGGCAAAGTTCGTAATCTTCTTCCTTCTGATCCGGCAGACTTATTTTATAATGCAATACATACTATTCAGAGCATTTGAGGGCAAACTGTATAAGATTCTAACCGATAACCCGCCGGTTTCACTAATGTTGAGTTTTGCTTTTGTGATACTAGTGGGGACAATACTGTTGATGTTACCGGAAGCCTCTGTAAATAAAGAGATAACACCGTTTATTGATGCTCTGTTTACTTCTACTTCTGCTACTTGTGTAACCGGACTTATTGTAAGGGATACTGGGTCATATTTTAGTTTGTTTGGTCAACTAGTAATTTTGGTTTTGATACAGATAGGTGGCTTAGGTATTATGACTGTTTCTACCGCCTTTGCGCTAATAATGGGCAGACGCCTAACTCTCAAACTAGAGAATGTGATGCATAATGTGGTGGGAGATAACGAACGTCTGGACGTATTTCAACTCTTGAAGAATATCGTAATAGTAACGGCAATAATTGAGGCTTTTGGTGCTGTGTTTTTATTCCTTACTTTTTCGAAAACCATGCAAGCTTCTCAAGCTTTATATAGTGCAATTTTCCACTCTATCTCAGGATTTTGTAATGCAGGATTTTCCTTATTTACAGATTCTCTAATGGGTTATGTTGACAATCCTTTGGTAAATTTTACACTAACGGGATTGATTCTATTGGGTGGACTCGGTTTTGCTGTGATGATCGATCTTTATCGCTATGTGTTTAAGCTCGATAGAGTTAGGAAACTCACTTTGCACTCCAAGATAGTGTTATTAGTATCCTCATTATTGATCCTTGTAGGGTTTATTAGCGTGTATGTGGCAGAGTATAACGGCTTGATGAATGGCTTTACTGTAAGTAAAAGGATGCTAAGCTCATGGTTCCAATCTGTAACTGCACGTACTGCCGGATTTAACACATTGGATATTACCAGGCTTAGTCCGGCATCTATCCTTGTGTTTTTAGGGCTTATGTTCATTGGGGCTTCTCCCGGTTCAACTGGTGGAGGTATAAAAACTACAACATTTGCGGTCTTGCTACTTTCGGTAACCAGCATGTTGCGAGGACGTCGTGAACTAAGCATGTACAATCGGAAAATTGCTATTTCTAACTTTCGAGAAGCTACCAGCCTGATAATACTATCGTCAGGAATAATATTTCTTGTAGTGTTCGGGCTTTTTATGGTAGAGAGTTTTCCTTTTGAGAAAATAATCTTTGAGGCTATTTCAGCTTTTGGCACGGTTGGGCTTTCGATGGGCATAACAGATAAACTGGGAGCTGCCGGAAAGCTTCTCATCACGATACTAATGTATATAGGACGTATTGGTCCTTTAACCCTAATTTATGCGCTTTCTATGCGTAAACGAGAACCTAAAGTAACCTATGCAGAAGAAAAGATAGCCATCGGCTAAGGAGAAACGAAATGGCACGATATGCCGTAATTGGGCTTGGCAGATTTGGTATGACAGTAGCGAACATCCTCAGCGAAAGTGGGATGGATGTTATTGCAATAGACAAAGATCAGGAGTTGGTAGATGAAGTATCGGGAAGAGTTTCCTATGCTATATGCATGGATTCTACAGACGAAGCAGCTTTAAGATCGCAAAACTTAAATGAGGCAGATGCAGTTATAATCGGCATTGGCAGCAACATTCAAGAAAGCATCCTCACGGCGGCGATCTTGCGAAAAATTGGCGTAGGCATTATCTATGCCAAGGTAGAAAATCGATTGCATGGTCGCATCTTAGAGCTAATTGGCGTACAAAATATCTTGTTGCCAGAAGAGATTGTGGGCACACAATTAGCTAAGACTCTCATTTCAAAGAATGTCCGCGAATATATCAGTCTTTCAAGTGGTCATGTGGTAATGGAAATGCTAGCCCCCAGGGAATTTGTGGGAAAAGATTTGCAGGAATTGGCATTACCTACTTCTCGTGGCGTGAATATCATCGCCATCAAATACAATTCTCTTTCTGTAACAGAAGATGGTCGCAATGTAATAGAAAAGAAAATGAACGATATGCCTGGGGCAAACGACACCATAAATGAAGGAGATATCCTCATTATGATGGGTCCTAAGGGAAATGTGGACAAGCTCATCTACGAAACAACAATTAGGAAGGATTAAGATGAAACGCTCCATAAAACAACGCTATCGCCTGATGATAGGTATTTTATTCACACTTATTGTGTTACAATTCATAGCGGTTCTCTTTGCCATCGCACAGGCAGATGACCTCTATGCCTTAGCTAGTGATGTACAATCCATTATGATTGTTTTTATGTTTGGGATTTTCATTTATGTGGTAGTAATCTTTAACTATTTGCCATATCGGTTAAATAGAGCTATCCTGCGCGTGGAGGATCTAATTGACGAGATATCTAACGGAAACTATCAAATCGATTTCGACAGCTCGATTTTTGAGCACGATCAAGATTTTAAACAGCTCATTTACGCCCTGCAAAAAATGCTGGATATTATCATCCGGTTTGATGCAGCAAAGGCAGATAAAATCTATGAGCATCATCAGCGCATTAACCAGCTTATAAATTTGTTACCTCAAGTTGTAATGATTGTGAACATAACCGGAGACATGATTTACGTTAACGACACATTCAGAGAGCGATATCCAAATATCAGCGACGTGGGAAACATCAATGAAGTAATCCTGAAAGATGATTTTAGTATGAAGATATTTAATGTCATCATCGAGTCGCTGCGTTATGGGAATAACATTTACAACGATAAAGTGGAGCTGGAAGGCGAGGCTCAAAGTGCACTTATAAAGGGATCAATTATCCGAAATCGCAAAGGAGTGTCTTCCGGAGGTGTATATACAGTGGAGATAACTGGTGAAGCCACAAAAAATTAAGGTTATTTATGAAGGCGATATTGCCATTCGCCTAGATAAACACTTGGCAAATATACGTTTGCAAGAGATACATTCGCGAAGTTTTGTCGAAAGCCTTATCGCTGAGGATCGCATCTTAGTAAATAATATCCCAGTAAAAAAGAGCTACTTGTTACAACAAGGCGATGAAATCATTCTTAATTTACCGGAGCCACCAGATTTTGATATGCAGCCTGAGAACATTCCATTAGATGTAGTATATGAAGATGAGCACCTTGCTGTAATTAATAAAGAAGCAGGAATGATCGTACATCCCGGTCATGGCAATCCCAATGGGACTTTAGTAAATGCCATTTTGCACCGATTTGCGGGAAATCTTTCTTCGGGAAGAGATTCTAACCGTCCGGGTATAGTTCATAGACTGGATAGAGGAACCTCTGGATTGATAGTAATTGCCAAAAACGATAGAACTCAAGTGGAACTAAATCATCTATTTGCTCGTAGAGAGATACATAAAACTTATATTGCCATAAGTACGGGCATTCCCGAACCACCGGAAGGCAAAATGGAGTGTCACATCGCCCGTTCTCTCAGTAATCCGCGTCAGATGTGTGTGGCGGCAAATGGCAAGTGGGCTCTTTCCCACTATAAAATTATAAAGTACTACCATTATTTTGCGTTGGTAAAAGTTAAGCTGGAAACTGGGCGGATGCATCAGATACGGGTTCAATTTGCCCATTATCACACTCCCATTTTAGGGGATCTTTTGTACAATTCTCGCCGTCAAATACACTCACTTATGCCCCAAAACATGAAGCGTAAGGCTACTGAGCTTTTAGCAAATCACCTATTCAGGCAAGCACTTCATTCTTGGCAATTGGAATTTACTCATCCCATCACCGGGAAGCAGCTAAGCCTTTATGCTCCTATTCCGGACGACATTATCTACACCCTAAATTGGCTGGAGAACTATTTTGCTATTGACACAGACTCCAAGCCGTATAATATGATTCTAGAGGAAAATAAACAGTGGTAGAAACGAATAATCAAGTTGAATCCGTATTTAGCTCAATTGAAGATGCCATCGCTAGCATTGCCGAAGGCAAGATGATAATCGTGGTAGACGACGAAAACCGCGAGAATGAGGGAGATTTGCTAATGGCGGCAGATTTAGTGAGCCCTGGCAAGGTAAATTTTATGATTAGTCACGGTAAGGGTTTGCTCTGTGTGCCTATGCCGGAAGATTATGCAGAAAGACTGGATATCCCTCTTATGACCAGAGATAACAATGAACGACACGGCACAAAGTTCACCGTATCGGTAGACGTATTTGAGGGCACAACCACGGGAATCTCTGCCTCAGAGCGCTCGAAAACCGTGAAAGCTCTGGCAAATCCACTGAGCCAGGCAAATCAGTTTATGCGTCCGGGACATGTATTTCCCTTAATAGCTGAGAAAGGCGGAGTGTTAAAACGCGCCGGGCATACTGAGGCAGCAGTGGATTTGGCAAAGATGGCAGGACTAAATCCGGTTGGACTCATCTGCGAGATTATCCGTGACGATGGTGAAATGGCTCGGTTAGACGATTTAGTGAATTTTGCCCGTAAACATGATTTAAAGATAGTAACCATAGAAGATCTAATTCACTATCGCCGCAAAAAAGAACAACTTGTGCATCAGGTATCTATAGCAAAGCTTCCTACCGAGTATGGGCTATTTGATATAATCACTTATGCCAGCGATATTTCAGGAGAGCATCACGTAGCTCTCAGTATGGGAGATATTAGCTCAGGCGATCCGGTTCTGGTTAGGGTTCATTCCGAATGTTTAACTGGTGATGCCTTGCATTCTTTGCGTTGCGATTGTGGAAAGCAGCTTGCCCGCAGCTTCGAGATGATTGCCGCAGAAGGACGCGGCGTGGTGCTATACATGAGACAAGAGGGGCGCGGTATTGGACTTTTAAACAAAATTCGAGCCTATCACTTGCAAGATAACGGTGCCGACACAGTTGAAGCAAATCTCAAACTTGGCTTTCCCGATGATCTTAGGGATTATGGGATTGGTGCTCAGATCCTTAAGGATATGGGACTCAAGAAGATAAAACTCCTAACCAATAATCCAAAAAAAATTGTAGGCCTAACAGGTTATGGCTTGGAGATTGTAAATAGAGTTCCCATCGAGATAAGCCCTCAAAAAGAAAACGAATTCTATCTTAAAACTAAGAAAGATAAAATGGGACACATTCTTAATGAAGTTTAAAGCCATACTGTTCACGATCCTAATAATACTATTTAGCGGTTTATTCGCCGAGGAGATAGCAATCCCCAAAGCAGAAGGTTTTGTGAACGATTTTGCAAATCTGCTTTCAGAAGAGACCAGAATTAGAATAAATGATTGGGCTATAGAACTAAAAGAAAAAACTGGATCCGAATTTGCCTTGGCAACATTCACGAGCATAAAAGATGAAGATGAAGTTTCATTTGGAGTACGCCTATATCAAGAATGGGGCATTGGCTCTCAGCGGGATGAAGGCGTACTAATACTGTTGGCTCTTCAAGAACGCCGTCTTCGCATTGAGGTTGGTTATGGAGCAGAAGGATATATTACCGATGCTTATGCTCATCAAGTGTATCAGCACATGACTACATATTTGCGCAAGGGCAGCGAGGATTGGGATGCAGCCTTTACGCAAGGCAGTCTGATGCTTTTAGGCGCAATGGCAAAAGAGAAAAATGTAAGTCTTACTGGGATGTCCGAATTCTCACAACGTAGAACAAATCCCAATAATGAAGCATCTCCATTGGGAGTGCTGATTACAATCATCGTGTTTGTGATTTTAATGATTGTTACCAAGGGCAAAATTCTTAACGTGCTGTTTTGGCTGTTGATCTTTAGCGGCAGAGGTGGTGGTGGCTCTTGGGGCGGTGGATTTGGCGGAGGATCTCGTGGGGGATCTTCTTCCGGTGGATTTGGCGGATTTGGCGGCTTCGGCGGTTTTGGCGGAGGCAGGTCTGGCGGTGGTGGAGCAGGAGGAGGTTTTTAGATGCTCTTTTTGAAATCTTTACTTTTTATCGTATGGAACATAGCCCTTGGGCTGGCATTTGTCTATTTTATCAGATGGTTTTTGTTCAATCCCAAACCTCGCTTCTTTTTTGGCAAACGATTCATCTTGACTCCAGGATTTTTAGTACGTAAACGGGATTGGCTCTTTTCAAAAGCACGTGAGCTATTACACGATTATATTCGCCAAGCGGAAAACCCTGGAATTAAGGATGGATATTTGGCAAAATGGGAACAAAAGGTAAGAGATTATTTGTGGGAAAAAACAGATTTTGTAGATTCCTGGCCACTTATACCTGCTAAAATGAAGCAAAGTATTCGCCAAAAGATTGTTGACGCTTTTACGGCAATAGTATCTAAATTGCTGCGTAAGACCGTTCCACGCATGCTGGATCAGTGGCGAGTGGAGCATAGAATTGATGATTACGATTTTCAATTTTCCATAGAGTTCTTCCGCAAATACTACAATCTTTACGTGCATAAATACTTGATGTATTTGTTCTTGGCATTGAATTTCATCATAGGCGTGGAGAACATGATCTTGTATCTGATTATCGGTGGTTAAGCTCCTTCGCATCAGATATGATAAGTGCTGAGTTTTCCTATCAGAGATAATTGATGCGATATAAACGAAAGCTAACAAGCCCAAGGAGGC
>JAJBBD010000061.1 GCA_020532355.1 Candidatus Cloacimonadota bacterium
CGGCTCCATAGATGTGGAGAGGTTCCCGAGCGGCCAAAGGGAACAGACTGTAAATCTGTCGTCAGACGACTTCGGAGGTTCGAATCCTCCCCTCTCCACCACATTTTCGCCTTAGCGGGAGTAGCTCAGTTGGCTAGAGCATCAGCCTTCCAAGCTGAGGGTCGCGGGTTCGAACCCCGTTTCCCGCTCCATTTTTTATGGTCATCGATTTTTAGGTGGCGTAGTAACAGGCTCAAGTAGCTCAGTAGGTAGAGCACATCCTTGGTAAGGATGAGGTCACCGGTTCAAATCCGGTCTTGAGCTCCATTTTGACGGCAGCTTACGGGATGCGAAGAGGATCTCGTAAATATGCTCTATTATATAGCGAATAATACAAGGACATGGAATAGCAATTCCAGGAGGAACAATGGCAAAAGAAAAATTCGTACGTACCAAGCCACACGTAAATGTTGGTACGATTGGTCACATTGACCATGGTAAGACTACGCTCACCGCGGCGATCACATCTTACCTTGCAAAGAAGGGCGGAGCCAAATTCCGTTCCTTCGATAGTATTGATAACGCCCCTGAAGAGAAAGCCCGTGGTATAACCATTGCCACTGCTCACGTTGAATATGAAACCGAAAAACGTCACTATGCCCATGTAGACTGCCCCGGTCATGCTGACTATATTAAGAACATGATTACCGGTGCTGCCCAGATGGACGGTGCAATTTTGGTTGTTAGCGCCTATGACGGTCCCATGCCTCAAACCCGCGAGCACATTTTGCTTGCACGTCAGGTTGGTGTGCCTGCCGTTGTAGTATTCATGAACAAATGCGACCTGGTTGAAGATGAAGAATTACTCGACTTGGTTGAGATGGAAGTTCGTGAATTGCTTGAAAAATACGAATTTCCGGGCGATGAGATTCCCGTAATTCGCGGATCTGCCCTTAAAGCCTTGAATGCCGATCCGGAAGGAGAAGCTCAGGTTCAAGCTTTGATGGATGCAGTAGACAATTATGTTCCGCTACCAGATCGTGCGGTAGACAAACCTTTCCTTATGCCGGTAGAAGACGTATTCTCAATTCCCGGTCGTGGAACCGTTGCCACCGGTCGTGTAGAGCGTGGTGTTATCAAGGTTGGCGATAAAGTTGAGCGCGTAGGTATCCGCGAGACAGTGGAAACCACATGCACCGGAGTAGAAATGTTCCGTAAACTTTTGGACGAAGCACAGGCTGGCGATAATGTTGGTCTATTGTTGCGTGGCTTTGCAAAAACCGATGTGGAACGCGGTCAAGTGCTTGCCAAACCGAAATCCATTACTCCGCACACTAAGTTTGTGGGTCAAACCTACATTCTTACAAAGGAAGAAGGTGGACGTCACAAACCGTTCCAAACCGGTTATCGTCCTCAATTCTATTTTCGTACAACCGACGTTACCGGAACCCTTGTATTGCCGGAAGGCATCAAGATGGTGATGCCCGGTGACAACGTTGAAATTTCAGCCGAACTCATCACTCCAATTGCCATGGAGCAGGGTCTTCGCTTCGCTATCCGCGAGGGTGGACATACCATTGGCAGCGGTGTGGTATCCAGCATCATCGAGTAAACCGAGTAAACCGGAAGTATAAAGATGAGAGATATAATAATTCTTGCTTGCGAAGAGTGTAAGAATCGTAATTATACTACTACTCGTAACAAACGCAAGCATCCTAACAGAATGGAGCTAAAGAAATATTGCCCCACCTGCAGGAAGCATACAAATCACAAGCAGCGCTAATAAGCGATTAATAGATGTTGCAGGACAGTAGTTCAACTGGTAGAGCACCGGTCTCCAAAACCGGGGGTTGCGGGTTCGATTCCTGCCTGTCCTGCCAACATTGGTTTCTGGCAAGTGCGCACAACTGCTAAAATTGGGTGAAGATAAATGAAATTTGAAAATGTAAGTCGCTTTTTCCGCGATGTACGTTCCGAGATGAAATCCGTAAGCTGGCCAGGCAAGAACGACCTGAAAGAAGGAACTGTGGTAGTAATAGTAATGTCTGCCATCGTAGCCATATTTCTTTCTATGGTAGATTTTGGATTTTCGAAGATCTTGGAAATACTGTTTTAAGGGGAAAGACCTGTGGCAATGAAATGGTATGTGATCCATACCTACTCGAGTTTTGAAAATAAGGTAAAGACCGCAATAGAGAAGGGTCTGGAAGGGACCGACATGGCAAAATCCGTAGGCAGGATATTGGTGCCGGTGCGCAAGACTTTTATAATACGGGACGGCAAGAAGATAGAGCGTGAGCGCAAGGTTTTTACCAGTTATGTGATCCTTGAGGCAGAAATGAGCCCCGAGCTGAAGACCTATATTCTCGGCTTGGCAGGGGTTACCAGTTTTTTGGGTATGAGCAAGGAACACAAAGAGCCTATCGCACTGCCTCAGGAAGAAGTGGATCGCTTGTTAGGCATAGCGGATCCAGATCGCGATTTTAAGACTTTTTCGTATATGCCCGGAGACTTGGTGCGCGTAATCTCCGGACCCTTTTCCGATTTTGAGGGTGTGGTACAAAAGACATCTGATGAGGGTAATAAACTTGTAATAGATGTTACGGTTTTTGGACGTCGCACTCCAGTAGAACTTAGTGGAAATCAGGTAGAACTGATTAAGAAATAGATAAATTAAGAGGATATAAATCATGGCAAAACCAAAAGATGCCGTAGCAATCTTGAAATTGCAACTTCCAGCCGGAAAGGCAACACCGGCTCCCCCTGTTGGCCCCGCTTTGGGTCAAGTTGGGGTTAATATACCCGAATTTTGTCGCCAATTTAACGAAAAAACGCAAGATCAACCCGGAATGATTTTTCCGGTAGTGATTTATGTAGCAAAAAATAAATCTTTCACATTTGAGATCAAAACTCCTCCAGCCAGTGTACTGATAAAGAAAGAAGCGGGACTTGCCAAAGGCTCCGCTACACCAAACAAAGCAAAAGTGGGAAAACTAAATCAGGCACAGCTGAAGACAATTGCCGAACTCAAAATCCAGGATATGAATTGCCATTCCCTTGAATCCGCTATGAGTATGATCGCAGGTACTGCACGGAGCATGGGCGTCACTATTGATGAGTGAGCTGCTTCGGTGCAGGAGATAGTATTCATAAAGGAGAGTCAATGAAACATAGTAAAAGGTACAAAGTCGCCTATGCGATGTATGACCGCCAAAAACGTTTTGACCTTGACGATGCGCTCAAGCTTCTCAAGAGCCTTCCAGCTCCCAAGTTTGACGAAACAGTAGAGGTACATTTCAATCTTGGCGTAGATCCTCGCAAAGCCGATCAGCAGATCAGAAACTCATTGGTGTTACCGCACGGAACCGGTAAGACCATGCGGGTTTTAGTATTTGCTGAGGGCGACAAAGCAGAAGAAGCCAAAAATGCTGGCGCCGATTACGTTGGCGTAGACGACCTCGTAGAAAAGATCACCGGTGGGTGGTTCGATTTTGACGTGGTTATTACTACACCTAACCTAATGGGTCGTATCGGCAAACTTGGTCGAGTCCTTGGACCACGTGGATTGATGCCCAATCCCAAAGTTGGAACTGTAACCATGGATATTGCCAAAGCAGTGAACGAAGCAAAAGGCGGAAAAGTAACCTACAGAGTAGACAAATTCGCCAACCTTCACATTCCTGTAGGCAAGATAAGCTTTGAGGAAGAAAAACTAAGAGATAACATCAAAGCTATTCTTTCCGCAGTTCTCAAAGAACGCCCCGCCACACTAAAGGGCGTATTTATTAAGAGCATCACTTTGTGCACGACAATGGGTCCCGGGATTAAACTACAGGTCGCAAGCGCAACCTTGGCAGCGAAAAGCTAAAAGGAGGCACGTAAATGGTTAAACAATATAAGTTAGATGCCGTAAAAAATCTAGTCGAAAGACTACGTAGCGCAAAAGCGATCGTACTGGTGGATTATAAGGGAATTAATATCGAACAGGTGAATGAGCTGCGCAACCGCTTCCGTAATGAGAAAGTGGATTACTTGGTGCAAAAGAACACCCTGCTCAAAATTGCATTGAACGAGCTGGGCATCACGGAACTGGACGACTATTTGAAAGGACCTACTGCTGTAGCCGTATGTTTGGAAGAAGAAGTTGCTCCTGCTCGCGTAGTTGCCAAGTTCATTAAAGAAATAATGGAAGATGCCGACTATCCCAGTTTTAAAGTCGGATACGTGGCAGGACACGTATTTAGCTCCAAAGAACTAAGTGCTTTGGCTACCCTTCCCAGCCGCGATGAACTTCTGGCTAAGGTTTTGGGCAGCATGACTGCTCCGCTTACCGGATTCATGGCAGTAAACCAAGGTGTGATCCGCAAATTTATGTATGCGGTAGATGCACTTATCCAAAAACAAGCTGATGCCAGCTAAAAAAATATTATTCATATATCCGATGGAGGAAAGATGTCCGATAAAAAACAACAAGTAATTGACCTGATTAAAGAAATGACCGTTCTTGAGCTCTCTGAACTCGTCAAAGAAATGGAAGAGATATTTGGC
>JAJBBD010000062.1 GCA_020532355.1 Candidatus Cloacimonadota bacterium
ATGGAGGTTTACCATGAAAAAAGGAATTCTTGTCCTATTTTCACTAGTTCTCATCAGTTCGGTGTTCGCATTCACCACAGGTGATATGATGGTTGGCGGTCAGGTTGGTTTCTCATCAGAAAAATTCAATTCTGATGCTGAAGCAACGAACAGCATTGAAATTATGCCCCAGTTCGGCTATTTTGTGATGGACAATGTTTGCGTTGACGGTATCCTTTCTTTTAATAACTGGAGTCAGGATAAATATTCAGAAACGGATTTTAGTATTGGAGTGGGTGGCAGATATTTCTACAATCAGATTTATGGTGGTCTTGCTTTGGAATACACCAGCAGCAGCAAAAGCGAAGATTACGATGGAGATAAATTCGATTACACATACACAGGTATGTATGCCTCTCTTAAAGCCGGCTATCTGTATCCTCTTACATCCAATGTGTTTGTAGATATGGGTGTACGGTACAAAATGGGACTTGGCGATTATGGCGGAGATTGGAAAGGTAGTAACGAATACAGTAATTTTGGCATTAAGGCCGGTCTCCAAGTTGTTTTAGGCAACTAATAGGACAAATAGTTTATCAAATTGTAAACCCGGAATTGCTCCGGGTTTTTTTATGTTACAGATCAAGCTCGGATAAAACTTGTTGTAATAGTATGCCAGCTCTTCCGTCCCGATTATTTGATTCCGAATAACTAATAGCCCGAGAGATAAAATCGGCAGCCATATTTATCGCTTGTGGGCGCTTAATTCCCTTAAGTGTGTATATTAATATCAAAGCGCTAAAGATGTCTCCCGTTCCAGTATAAAAACAGGGAATGTATTGGCAATCGTGACTTATTATCTCTGAATTGGGGGCAGATGAATATAGAATTCGGTACCCGCCCTTGTTACTAGGGACACTAGTAATAATGATTTCTTTCACTCCTAACTTATGCAATCGGGTGAACAATTCTTCTCTATCTGTATCAGTTTTTATGTCATCTTGCTTTAAGTCTGCCAAAAAACATGCCTCAGTGAAATTGGGAGTAATGAGATCCGCTTTTGCTATTAGTTTACGCATTGCCTCAACCATTGTAAAATTGTAACATGAATAGAGTTTGCCCTCATCTGCCATTACGGGATCAATCAGCACTAAAGTGTCCTTTGTAGCAAAGCTTAAGATCGAATCCAACACGATGTTTACTTGTTGGGGATTCCCCAGAAAACCGCTATAAATGGCGCCAAACTCCAAACCTAAAGCTTTCCAGTGCTCCAAGCATTCACGCATAAAGCTATCTGTTTCCACAATGCTGTAACCCTTAAAGCAGGTATTGGAACTAAGGATGGATGTAGGTAGGGCGCATACTTCCAAGCCAAAGCGATACATAAGCGGAATTATCGCCATCAAGGAAGTGTTTCCAAATCCAGAAAGATCGTGAATTGCCAGTATTCTGCTGTCCATATTAAGGTAATGGAATCTCCGCAGCATAAATTGGACTGCCGTCAAGATCGAAGCATTCCCATTTTATACTTTTAGTTTGTTTAGTTAGAACATTATAATGGTGAATCATCTTAAAGAACAAAGACCGGGAATCTTTGCTTTCCAGCTCTCGCAAAGGAGCTCCTCCACCGCCGGAAACAAAATAATGTATTCCTTCTGCTTTGAGGTGTTCAAAACTATGTTCGTGACCGCTGATTACGGATACAACCGGATACTTCTTGATCAGCTGAGGTATAAACCATTGTAAACCCAATTCATCACCATGATAACCGGAACTGAATATGGGATGGTGTAAGAGCAGGACAATTGGATATTCTGCACTTTCTAATTCTTGCACAAGCCAATCATATTGATGAGATCCAGGTAATAGATCGAGATTGCTATCCAAAATAATGTATTTTAGCGAATCGTGAACCATAGCGTAATAACTATGCTTGCCTTCTACAAAGAAGTTCTGCAGATACAGTTCAAGATTCTTTTCGTGGTTTCCCCGTACGGGATAGAAGCGGTCTGCAAAAGGAGAGATAATTGCCCTAAAGCTATCATATTCACCTTGTGTTAAGCCCTTTTGGTTCATATCCCCTGTATAAAACACAAGTTCCAGGGGAATGTCTTTCACCTGTTGTATAAGTTCTTGATGAACTTCCGGATGGTTACGGGTATCGCCATAAATCAACACTTGAGCCCCTGCAATACCGTTTATAAATATTGGTATAAGCAGGAGTAACAGCTTATTCATTAGTCTGTGTTTAAATATGCTTGTTGAAAGTTTTGTAGATCTTCCCAAGCGGGGCGTTTCCAATGCTCATTGCGCAGAAGAGCTGCCGGGTGGTAGGTTACCCAAGCTGGAATGTCCATAAATTCATTTCTGTGAGAGCGGTTCCAAGTAAGAGTTTCATGGTTTCCAAACAGAGTCTGCGCTGCCACCAAACCCATTACCAATAATAAGCGTGGGCGGATAATCTGAATTTGTTCCACCAAATATGGGAGGCAGGCCAAACGCTCTTCCTGAGTGGGATTACGATTTCCCTCTGGACGGCATTTTACGATGTTTGTTATATAAATATCATCTCTACTTAAATGTATGGCAAGTAACATTTTATCAAGCAACTTACCGGCTGCTCCCACAAAGGGGTGTCCACTCAAGTTTTCTTTTTCACCAGGCGCTTCGCCAATAAGCATTGCTTTAGCATGGGGATTGCCCTCACCATAGACCAGATTGATTCGTCCTGCAGCAAGTGGGCACTTGTGACAATTGGCATATTTTGCTTGCAGAGCGTCCAGTATTTGCTGCTTGTTTTGCTGCATTTGTTCTTGAACCGGTTCGTTGAATATCTGCCGGATTCCGCTTTGTTTTAGTAATTCAAGGTATTGGATAAGGGCACGGTGTGACATTATTCGTCGTCGTCATCATCGTCATCATCGTCGAAATCGTTATCCAAGTCATCATCGTCGTCGTTATTTGCAAAGGGATCTTTTACTACTTCAAAGCTATCATATTCACTGGGATCCTGGGCTTGGATTTCACGGGCAAATTTGGCAGAATCATCAATAGTTTCTCCGGCAAATTCTCCGCTGTCATCATCGTCTTCAAATAGTGCCCGCTCTGCCGCCATAGCCTTTTCTGCTTCTTCCAATTCGGCTATATAATCCGGCACATCGTTATCGGCAACGTGTTCCATTGATAACACTGTAATTTTATCTTTAAACTTATTCTTCACAAAGCTGGGGAACTGGTTTATTCGTTGTGCTTCCAGCTTTGAAAGAAGGCAAAAAAGGTAGTTCATGTTTACCTTTTCTAAAAAGCCGTCTATCTTCTCGTTTATCATTGTATCTCCTCTCCCAAGAAACCTTGCATGGGATTGTTGTATCTTGAAACTCTATTCTCTTCTGCTCTTATTATGCTTATCACGTCGTTAATAGCTATTTCCAGATTGTCATTTATCACTAAATAGTCATAATCATTTATACAGTGCAGTTCTTTTTTGGCAGTATCCAGTCTTCGCTGTATATCTTCCATGCTATCGGTACCGCGCTTGATAAGGCGCTCTTTTAATACATCCATAGATGGAGGAATTATAAAGATTTTTACATAGGGAATATCTGTGGCGGAAATCTGTGAAGCGCCCTGCACATCTATATCCATTATTACGTGACGTGAAAGTTCTAGCCGGGATTTTATATAACTTATGGAGGTTCCATACCAGCTTTTTCCAAAAACTTTGGCATGTTCCAAAAAATCCCCATCGGCTATACGTCGCTCAAATTCCCGCTCATTTACAAAATAGTAATGAATCCCATTTTGCTCTATACCTCGCGGAGACCTCGTAGTATAGCTTACGGAGTAATCCACACTACTCATCCGTAGCAAGATCTCATTCAAAATCGTGCTTTTACCGCCTCCGGAAGGCGCAGATAGAATTATTAGAAAGCTAGTGCTTTTTTGTATCAAGTATTAAAGTTCCAAAGGTTTATTCGGGAATTATCTTCTTGTATTCAATAGCGCTTAAGAGGTTTTCCAGTTCATCTCTGTTGCTAAGGCGTACTTTCATGATCCAGCCGTCTTCATAGCAAGATTTATTAATCAGATCGGGACTGTCTTCCAAATCCATATTTCTTTCTACAATCTTTCCGGATACAGGGGAGATGAGGTCTTCTACTGCTTTTACGGCTTCGATAGATCCGCACGGTTCACCGCCGGAAACTTTCATGCCCACATCGGGCAGCTCTACAAACACTATATCACCCAGCTCATGCTGCGCAAAGTCACTAATTCCAATAGTGGCAATTTCGCCATCAACTCTAACCCATTCATGGCTATCAGTATAGAACAGATCATCCAAAATATTCATGATATTCTCCCAGATATTTTAAGTATTTTCTCCAAGACTCTCAATAGGCACTTTGTGTCAAGTTGAAAGTGTTTGATTCTCGTTATCTTCTCTAAAAGGTATTTTTAGCTGTATTTTTCTTACAAGGCTTCAAATGTTGCCGTGAAGTGTCGCATGATTGGGGCTTCGTATTTGATTTTTAAGCCTTTATAGCTATTACGCTTAGCCCAAATTTGCTGCAAACCCCACACCACTACATCTATATGGTTATTAGTATAAACACGGCGAGGGATGGCAAGACGCAGGAGTTCCATTCTGGGTGGGCGTTCTTGGCGGCTATTGGGATCCCGATCTGCCAAAACAGTACCAATCTCAACTCCCCGCACACCCGCTTCTATATAGAGTGCAACGCCCAAAACTTGAGCCGGATATTGAGTTTGAGGAATCTGGGGAAAAAATGCCTTAGCATCTATATAGATGGCATGACCACCGGCAGGTTTGACAATTGGAATGCCTAATGCGCTTATTTTATCTCCTAAATACTTCACTTGAGAAATTCGTGCATGTAGATAGTCGTACTCCGTACTCTCTTGTAAACCGGATGCCAATGTTTCCATATCTCTGCCACTCATGCCGCCATAGGTTAGGTACCCTTCAAACATGATGTTGAAGGTGCTACATTGACGATACGTTTCCAGATTTCTTAAGGCAATAAAGCCGCCAATATTTACAATTGCATCTTTCTTTGCGCTCATGGTCATACCATCGGCGTAACTGAACATTTCTTTTACTATTTCTTTAATGCTTATATCCTGATATCCTTGCTCTCTGGTCTTGATAAAATAGGCGTTTTCTGCAAAGCGAGCTGAATCGAAAATAAGGGGAATATTGTGCTTTTTGCAAGTTGCAGATACAGCTTTAATATTTTCCATAGAAACAGGCTGTCCACCTCCGGTATTGCAGGTAACCGTATGAATTACCATTGGGATTTTAGCTGCTCCGTGTTCTTCAATGCAAGCTTCCAGTTTTTTGATATCGATATTTCCCTTAAAGGGAAGCTCTATATTAGGATCTGCTGCTTCCTCTACCGTACAATCGATTGGCACTGCGTGCCTGAATTCTATATGCCCTTTGGTAGTATCAAAATGTGCATTACCGGGTACGATGTCACCGGCTTTAATGGTTGCAGAAAACAGCACATTTTCTGCTGCTCTACCCTGGTGAGTAGGCAACACATAAGGAAATCCCAGCAAATCTTGGATGGTCTTCTTCAGGCGCAGGAAACTGCGGGACCCGGCATAACTTTCATCCCCAAGCATAAGAGCCGACCACTGCCTGTCGCTCATGGCACCAGTTCCGGAATCCGTAAGTAGATCGATATACACATCTTCTGCTGCTAAGTTAAAAAGGTTATACTCTGCGGCTCTGATTTTTTGCTCACGCTCTTCTTTGCTAAGTATCTTTAGGGGCTCTACCATCTTAATTCGCCAAGGCTCGGCATAAGGTTGTTTGCTCATTGTTTCTCCATCTATCTTTTTTATTTGTAAATTATACTAATTCTAAAGGCAATGTCCTGCGGATGGATATTGTGTCAAATCCTTTTTTGCCATATTTCGCCCTCTTCAATGGGCTATCTTTAGCTATGGTTTACGCACAAGTCATGCTATATGCAAGGGAGAATAGCAGCTTTAACCATGCGTAATGTTAGCTTAATCTACTCAGCTTGAATGCTCTGAGTAAAGCACAATTGCATGTCTGAGGTATTCAAACAAACAAAAAAACCCCAATCCGGTATGGAAAGGGGCGGTTATAAGTTTATACCTATTTCATTAAGATCATTTTTCTGCTTTGAACCAAATCTCCTGTTTTCATGCGGTAGAAATATATACCGCTGGCAAGAGATTGACCGGCATCATCCATTCCGTCAAAGATAAATCTATAATTTCCTGCAGCTTGCATGCCGGGATGATATGAGCGAACCTTCTGACCGCGGATATTGAATATATCCAGCTCCACCTTGCTACTGGCAGCCAGGCTGTAACGGATCGTGGTTTCTGGGTTGAAGGGATTGGGGAAGTTGGGATATAAAACAGATTTTTCAATACCGGGGACAAGCTGATCTATCAAAGAAGTTGCCACTCCGGTTATCACGTAGATATTGTCGATAGTCCAGCCGGGATCTGTTAACTCATCGGCAATACTGCTGTCGCGAAGGCGAAAACGCAGATAAACTTCATTGCCGGCATATTCTGAAAGATCTATATATTCGCGTTGCCAAAAGTCATGTCGTCCAGACTTGGTCCAGAGTTCCGTCCAGCTTTCGTTATCGAGTGAAATTTCAACCGTTACGGGGTCGTGATCCCATTCCGTATAGAGATGTGAATCAAAATAAAGAAGAGGGTTTCCAGCAATGGGTAAAGCTATGGGATTCACCGTTGCTATATGAACATCACAGTTTTGAGCATAATGTCCTCTGCCTCCCCAGCTATCTGTAATGGCATATCCGGAACTGCTGAGCTCATTTTGTAATACCCATTCTCCGGAGTTTGTCCACGCATCGCTGCCGTTCTCCCAAGTTTCACTAAATAAGGTTGTTGCAGGGCTAAGATTATAGCTCTGTTGAACGGTTCCCGGTTCTAAGGTAAGGGTACCTAAATAAGGATAGTATCCATCTGAGAAAATCTCGATTGGATACTCGCCTTCATAACCGTGGTAGATATAATGCCCCTCAAAAGAAAGAGTATCGGGGCTAATATCTTTGATTATCATCTGCGCAGGAATATTGGTGCCGGAACTGGTTACATAACCATGCATCAAAGTAGTTTCTTTAGGATCAAGAGCAATGTCTCGGGTGGTCCAGGAACTGTTGTTCACATTTACATATTCCACAACCTTATCCCAATACCCCTCTTTTCGCACTCTTAAAGTGTAACTGCCTTGAGGTAGGGCTTTCCAATACCTACCGGTATCGGCAAAGCTGGTGCGGGCAACAAACCAAGGCGCATGTTTTTGTTCGATAATAAGTTCTGCTTGCAGAGGGTCTCCTGTAACACTATCTGTAAACTGTCCGGTTAAAAGAGAGCTGGAAGCCACATTGGTAGAAAACCTTAAGGCTCTATTCATCATCCACCACACGCCGTTAGTGGCACGCTGAATTGTATCCAGCATCAAAGCCTCGTTGGGCTGGAGGTTTCGGGTTCCAACCTCAATAAGAAGTTGGATGGTGCCATATTCTTTATACATCCAGTCGTGAAAGGCGCCGCGGCGGCTGGCATTAGGATAGTATTCGTAGGTGCCAGCAGATTCTTTTTGGATTTGGCTTGCCACTCCCTGAGCAATGCTTTGAGCAAAAGCAAAATCTGGAGAAGGACGTACATCTTTCCAATTGAAAGAATAATATACCTTTTCGGAGAAATTCCCACTCCGTGAAGAATGCCAACAGATACTGTAGATGAACTTCTTGGCATCGGCAAGTTGTTTGATGGCAATTATCTCGCTTTCACTCATGGGGGAGGGACCCCGGTAGTAGTCATACACTTCGGTACCTCCGGGCTGCATAAGGGTGTCGCCATGAGTCCAATTAAAGTCAAAATTGCGGTTGATATCCACCCCATCAATATCATAACCGACTAAGGAAGAGAAATCAAAAACTCCATTATTGTTGTTATCTCGTTTGTTTTTGCGGTATGAAGTATCCAGATTTGAGGTTACAACATTATGTCCTTCAGGATTTAGTGTGGGAATCCACCAGGAGTCTAATTGGTTTATCCACGAAGAATAGGGCACCTGATATTGATTATTGAGGATTTCTTGGATATTGCTGAGAGTAATTTCTACGCCTAATACTTCTTCTGCATGCACCTGACCTACAAACAGCAGGGCTGGACGCTCCCAAGTGGCTTCTACATTCGCTGAAATTTGCATGGCATAGATGGGCAGGTTCTCTTCTTGAGAATAACCAATCATATGCACTTTGGCAATATTGGGATATGATTCTTCCAGTTGGAAAAGAATCTCGGTTATTTCATCATAGGTGTGATAACATTCTGGCAAATTGTCCATTGCAAATAACGGAACTAAGCTCAATAAGGCACACAGCAAAACTATCCGCATGTTTCTCTCCAAGTGTTCTTTTTGGGTATAAGATGCAATTTTTGCTCCAAATAGAGCTTCATATTGCTTTACGAGTAATGACGGCACAGATAGGCTTATGCTCCAGGTTTTTGCAGATAGGCTTCAAGCAGCTTCAAGGTATTATCCACAGCCTGAATATGAGTTCGCTCATATCCGTGCGAAGCGAAAACTCCTGGACCAATCAGAGCGTGCTTAATATCGTATCCGGCTCTTAACGCACCCTCAACATCCGATCCGTAAAATGGATAAATATCAACGGCATACTGCAACTTAAGCTCTTCTGCCAAGTGCACCAAAGCGTCTGTAACATCCCAATCGTAGGGTCCGCCGGAATCTTTGGCGCAAATGGATACCTTATACTCATCGGTGTCAAGATCATCGCCTACTGCGCCCATATCCACAGAAATCATTTCAGTTGTATCTTGAGGGAATCCCGATGCTGCACCATGACCCACTTCTTCGTAGGTGGTAAACAAGATACTGGTTTTGCGGGCAAGTTTCAAACTTCCTTCATGCACTTCCTTGGCCAATGCTAAAAGTACGCCGGCGCTGGCTTTATCATCTAAATGGCGGCTTTTAATGAATCCGGAATCTGTAACAATAGTGCGGGCATCCAGAGAAATGAAGTCACCTGGTGAAATGCCCAATTTCTGAGTATCGGCTTTGCTTTTAACTGTTTCATCCAAAACTACTTCCATATTGGCATCATCTCGCTTGCTGGAACCTGTATCACTATATACATGAACCGCCGGACCATTGATGTACACTGTGCCGGTGTAGGTTTTACCACTACGGGTGTGTACGATTACGTTTTCGTTCTCGATATTGTTTTCGGGGTATCCGCCTATCTTGCTAAAGCGCAATCTTCCATTGCTCTTAATGGAGCGCACCATAGCTCCCAAGGTATCTATGTGGGCTGCCAATACCAGAGGATTGCCTTCTCCACCGAGGGTAGCATGCACCGAGCCTTTACGGGAAAGAATAGCTTTGAAGCCAAGTTTTTCTAATTCATCAATCAAGTATTTAGTAGCCAATTTTGTAAATCCGGTGGGACTTGGTGTTTTACATAAAGCAACTATTTGTTCAACAGCGTATTTGCTATAATTCATTTATACTCCAATTTAATTATTTATTGGTTCAGATCAATGCGAGGCATTTATAATAGTATTCTTTGTTTGCCCGAATGATGGTATCCAAATCCGGCTCTGCAATCTGAGTAGTGGAGTCTAAGGTTTTTTCTACCAAAGTATATATCTGAGGGAAACTGATTTGTGCTTCCAAAAACAGCTTCATAGCCGCTTCAACGGCGGCATTTATGGCAGTTGGGAAGATTCCGCCTTGACGTGCTGCTTCCAATCCTAAATAAAACAGAGGAAAACGCTCAGGGCAGATATGGTCAAAGCTAAGATCGGGCTTGGCAATGAGATCTGTTTGCACCAAGCTAGATTGCCATCTTTCGGGATAGCTAAGGGCATACAGAATGGGCAGACTCATATCGGGTGAACTCATCTGGGCAAGGATTGAGCCATCAATATACTGAACCATAGAGTGGATGATAGATTGAGGATGAATCACAGCCTCAATTTGATCATAGTCGAGGTCAAACAGCCAGTGCGCTTCCATTACTTCCAAGGCTTTGTTGAACATTGTGGCGCTATCTAAAGTTACTTTTGCCCCCATATCCCAGTTTGGATGTTTGAGCGCCATTTGGGGGGTGATGTGGATAAACTCGGCTAAATCAAGTGTGCGAAAGGCTCCGCCCGAAGCCGTGATAATAAGCTTCTGCACTTCATTGCGAGGGTGCTTGCCCAACGCTTGAAAAATAGCTGAATGTTCGCTATCTATGGGAATTATCTGTCCGGGTTGCCTTAGCTTTTGCACAAGATGACCGCCCATCACCAAGGATTCTTTATTTGCCAGAGCCAGCCGAACACCTTTATTGAGAATGGCGAAAGTTGCTTCTATTCCTGCAGATCCACCGATGGCATTAAGCCCAATATCATAATCCTCTTCTGCCAACAGCGAGAGTAGGGATTCTTTACCAAAATAGATTTTGAGCTGAGGGTATTGGTTACGAATCATTCTTTGGGTAGATGATTCCTCTATACCGGTAAAGCTTATTTGTGGGATTTTGTATGTAGTGGCAAGCTCGCAAAGCTTTGCAACATTAGAGTGCGCAGCGGCAAAGCTGATTTTAATGGATGCTTTATGTTCCTTGTAAACCTTAAAGAATGAATCACCAATTGATCCAGTGGCGCCTAAGAGCGCTATTTTTTTCACCATGAATAAGATAGTGCAATTTTCTGACTGTTGCCTAAGCCATCCGGAGAGCTATTTTTGAATGCGTAATTCAATCCGAAAGCCCTATATTCAATGCCTATGCCAGCACTAATACTATCTATATCGTAACCCCCCATTAGTTTTAGGGCGGGAATTGGCTGAAGCATTAATCCTGCATGGAAATCTGTACTAAAAGTGGAATTACTTATGGTGGATGCTTCTCCACGCTCCTCAATAAATGTTTGCGCCCGTAAGGCTACATGAATGGGAATATTGAGCTTGGGAAACTTGCGCACATAGCCCAATTCCAAATCTAAACTGGGTACTGCTATCTCATGCTCACCAGAATCC
>JAJBBD010000063.1 GCA_020532355.1 Candidatus Cloacimonadota bacterium
CCAATGATATCGAAGAAATAAGGGTTTGCTATTTCAGGTGATGGGCCATCAGTATTAACAGCCTGAACAGTCCAGAACCAACGCTCTGAATAGTTGAAGCTCATGGCTGTACTTCCACCTGTTACAGGATTGAAGCTGGTGCCTTGAATATTATCGAAGATTTGTTCATCGTAGATATTCTCTTCGGAAGAGGCCATATACAGTATGTAATAATCCGGAGTGCCTCCCAAATCTGAAGGAGCCCAGGTGAGGTCAAAACCTTCGATGGGCATATCTGTAGCACCGTTTTCGGGAGCAATCAGGGTTACGGGATCAGGAGGTCCGGTGGGCACATATAAAGGAGGACCTGTGAAGTCGTCCACATACAAATACCAGTCATAGGCACCCATGTAGCGTACAGCCAGATAAACTACAGCATCGCCATAGCTATCAAGGGGGTAGGTCTTCTGGACGTATTCGCCCATTTGGCCGGTTCCGCTATCTATCATAGTGAAGGAAGCGGGGTTCGTATCGGTAGTGGAAATCAAGACCTGCCAGGGATCGGCGTAAGAAGCATTATAGCTTCTCATCCAGAAGCTGATCACATCAGTGGTAGCTGAGCTTACCTGCAGCGGAGGAGTAATCAACCAATCGTCGTTATTCAATGAAGAGGTTTCATATCCTATGCGGGCGGAATAGCTTCCGGTGTGAGGATTTGAAGTCGAAGCTTCCCACTGCTTAGCACCGCCATCAGCATTAATTACTGTCCATCTATCGGGAATTGCTCCAGATTCGAAGCCTTCCATGTAGGCATTTTCGTTTAATGCTGCTCCGGTGAGTGCCACATCATAGTAGGTTCCACCATAATTCATCCGCAGCGTTGCAGTATGGCTTCCAGTGGTATCTGGGACATAACGCACCGGGATGTTTACAGATTGACCGACTGTGAGGGCAGCAGGGAAACCGGTTGTTGTATATTCAAACTGGTCGAAATCGCCAATCAGGGTGATATCAGCAGCGTCCAAAGCCAAGGTTCCACCCCCGGTATTGGTAATAACTACATCAGTGTAAGCTGTAGGTGTATTAGCCAGGGTAACTCCGAAATCGATGCTGTCGGGAGTATAGACGAAGATGGGGCTTTCAGGTATTTCTTCCAGCAGGAAGTCATCGATACCAAAGCCATAATATGTTGCTGCGCTTGCAGTCTGGTGGAAGGCAAGGTAAATAGTGCTTCCGGTGTAAGCACTCAGATTCAACATATGTTCAGTCCATGGAACATTGGCACAGTCAAAGGTGCCAAGACCGGTGGTGAAAGAACCGATCGCATTATCCGAGGTGGAAACATACACAGTATAGGTGTTCACAAAGCTGGCACTTTCCACTTTATCCCACCATTTCAGGCGAGTGTCGCTTGTAAGGGTGATAGGAGGAGTGATCAGCCAGTCGTCATTATTACCCATACCTACTGCTGCATTTGGTTCAGAGTGGGTAGGGCTAATATAGGTATTACCCTGTCTCCAGGTGTAGTCATCTGCGTCGGCGTTGATCACGGTCCAGCCGAGAGGAGCAGCAGGGCTTCCTACCCAGATGCCATCGAAGTTTTGAGTGTAAGGGAAACTAGCGATGGTGGGGTCTGCCATGGTGGTAAAGCTCCAGACGGGGCTGCCCACGGCATCGCCATTAGCATTGTAGGCCACTACTTTCCAATAGTAGGTAGTTTCATAGGCCATGTCTGGAGTGGGGTCATAAGAAGTAACCAGACCCAAATCCGAACTGTTCAGGATATTGGTGGGAGGATTGTCTGTACCAAAGGACAGCCTGTATCCTGTGGGTGCTCCGCCACCGGAAGCCCAGTTCAGAGTTGCTGAACGCATAATATTTGTTGCGGCATTGGCAGGACTAAGGATAGCCGCAACATTTGGGGGGCCTGTTAATTCATAACTTGTATAGGTGAGGGTTACATTGGGGCGAGTCACGGAAGTCGAACCGTTACCGGTGGGAGCAGTACTGTCTTGCACCCAGGTAAGATGCATTCCGGTAACCGAGCTACTGCGAATACCAGCGCCGGAAGAGGTACCATTACCATAACCGCCGTAGTTTCTCTCTACCATGATGATTACGCCATTGCCATCATCTACACTGAAGGGGTTCAAAAGCGTGAATTCGTTCCAGTCACCGGCAAGGGTGCCGGTGTGAGTGGCATCATAGACCAAAGTGGCACCGGCAATCATATTTGCCCAGGTGCCGTTTGTAATAGTATTGCTACCGGTTGTCTTCAGATAAATCTTGGTAGGAATGGCAACTGAGGTGGCAGTATTGGAATACCAGGAAATTGCAGAAATCAGGGTGTTTTGGGGCCCCAGTTCCGCATCCGTATAGAGCGCAGCACTGCGTTCATAACCAAAATAGCTCCCCAAGGGGAATCGCTGAACGTCGGTGCCGGTTCCAATTACAACGCTATCGGCAAAGGCCATCGTAACCAATGCCAACGCGAATAATAATATTAATATTTTCTTCATACAAAACTCCTTAATTGAGTTGTTTCTTTAAAGAAGAGCTTGTTATTTGTATAAGTAATAGGTTTAGCCTCATTCCTCCTGGATAATGATGCAGCAGACGGGTAGATTCCAAAGGGTTTGAAATCCTTAGTCCCAAGGCTAAAGCCAGATTTGATCTTGATGGTTTGGGTAAAAGCCAGCTCAGAGAAGAACTGCTTTACATACCGATGGATTTGCCGGCCGGATTGGCTGCAATCCTCTTGATCTCGAAGGGTGAATGGTGAGTCGAAGCTGCCTTCAGGCTTCATACCCCGCGGCGCAGGTGATAATGTGCGACGATTATTACTCAGAGTGCGGGCAATATGATGCCGGATTGTGCTTCGGGATGGGTATTGGTTTTCATGATTGTTATTGATATTGTGGAAATGTGTCAACACGAAA
>JAJBBD010000064.1 GCA_020532355.1 Candidatus Cloacimonadota bacterium
CAAGCTTATTGTGCTGCCGTGAAAGATGCCGGAACCGATGGCATCGTGGTTGGAGGTGGTTCTTTATTCACTGTAGGCGAAATCTTAAAAGCTCATTTGGCAGATGCATAAACAGATAGAGTATTATCTTTCGCATCTTATCCCATTGCTCTCGCAGAAAGGTGTGGAAGTGTATATAAAACAAGAAATTGCTTGGGGTGTGCAATTAAAAGTAACTCGCAATTCAGATCGAGCAACGATCAACCTTTATTATAGTGAAAAACGCGGTCTCAGCCAAGTGATTAGTGCGCCCAAACAAAGCGGACTAAAAGCAGAATTAGAGCTTTTACTGCTAGGCGAAAAGAAAGTTAATGAGCCTACTGGATTTCACACGTGGCAGCGCTGGATTGGTAGCGATGAATGTGGCAAGGGAGATTACTTTGGACCTCTGGTGGCTTGTGCTTTCTATGTGGAAGCCCATCAAGTGGAAGAGCTTAAAGCTCTTGGCGTACAGGATAGTAAGCTTATAGGCGATATTCGCATTGTGCAAGTAGCTAAAAGCCTCTACCTCAAATATCCTTTTCAGGCATCCTGCATTGTGCTTAAACCAACACGTTACAATGAATTGATTTACGATTTCAAGCAACAAGGACAGAATCTGAACGATCTTCTAAGCTGGCTTCACGAAAAAGTTATTCTGGAGCTGTTTGCTAAACAGAGTAGTGCAGAAGGAGTAATTGTAGATCAATTTACCCGAGCCCACAAGGTTAAAAACCGCCTTTACAAACGTAACCCCGCCCTATCGGTTATGGAACAGACCCATGCAGAGCGAGATATAGCTGTAGCAGCGGCATCAATTCTTGCCCGCTATCAGTTTCTAGAGGCAATAAGTGCCCTCAATCGCAAGTATAAGTTCGTTTTCCCTAAGGGTGCGGGTTCCTCAGTCATTAAAGCTGGACAGAACTTCATAAAAGAACATGGCGAAAAACACCTATGCAATGTAGCCAAACTCCATTTTAAAACAAGCCAGAGTGTAAATGGCAGCCGTAGCCCCGATATTCCTCAAGACGCATCTTCCCAACAAAAATCTACAAGCTAGAAGTTTTTTCGCTTTAAACGCTGGTATGGGTTTAGAGATTATGCATATTTTTTAATATTAAGGGCTTAACAGACATCATGATAGAAGAAAGTTCTTGACAGATTTTCTGTTATTGTTATCTTGCAAAATACACGTAGCACAGCAATCCCACAGCCTCCAGGCACTTTAGTTACGGCTTTTCAAAAACACAAGGCACAGTGAAGCCTCCTCTTAATTTGGGTTTTACCCGCCTGTAAAATTATTTTATCAATGGCATTTATGCCAATCTTGGAGATTTATTTATGATCAAAGAAGTAGGACGTCTGAATATTGACGACTATAAACTACTAGACGCCCAAGTAGAAAAGATATTTCGCAATTTAGACAAAGGCAAAGATGCCCTTGTTATCAAACAAATCGACGAACTTGGAAACACAGCAAATTACTTCGTGCGTGAAGAATTGGGCAAACGCCTGGCAACATACACGGGAACCGGAAATTTAGACCAAATCTGTGGAGACCTATTAGGTGATTTTATTTATGGGTTACGGGCAACCGGGCTATTCTATTTTTATTACAAATATCAGGACAACCCGGAGCGCATTATCGCCACATTAGATAAAACCTTCGAATCTGTCCCCTGGGAAAGTGAAACTATCTGTTTTGAATTATGGAAACGATTTCCCGAAGCAATGCGAGAGTATATGCCTCTTTGGGCAGAAAGCGATAACGAAAAAAAACGCGCAATGAGTATGCACGGGATGGAAAACATCGCTGCCAAAAACCCTCAATTTGTACTAGCGTTTCTTTCTAGATTGCTGGATGATAATAGCGAAGAAGTGCAAAAGAAAATCTCACACATTCTTACCCAAGTAGGCAGAGTTCGCCCTATTCAAACCTACACAAACGTCCGGCGCTGGCTATTAGACGCAGATGATACCCGTTTCAACACTATTTGGCAAACCCTCAAAAAACTTGCCAATATCCACACCCAAAAAAGCAAAAAAGATCAAGGTAACGACTTTTTAAGCATTTCTCAACGCACTATCGCCAGTTGGAAGAAAGATTCAAATGCAAATGTCCAAAACATGGGCAACAAACTCGGCTCCGTGATTCATATGCGTAGAAAGGCAAATGCCCGCTGATTTCAATAAACTAAGCATCATTTTAGTAGAGCCAATTTATGCCGGAAATGTGGGTGCTATCGCTCGCATTATGAATAACTTTTGCTTTAGCGATCTGCGCATTGTAGGCTCTGTACCCCAAAAAAACGATTTCTATCTGGCGATGCACTCGGAGCACCTTTTGGAGAAAGCCGCCATATTTTCCTCTTTGGCAGATGCAATTAAAGATCTGGATAGAGTTATTGCCTTTTCCCGCCGCTTGGGCAAAAATAAACCCATAGATTTTTCTCCTATGCAAATGGCAAATTACGTGCACAGCTTGCCTAAGCTTAAAATCGGTTTAGTTTTCGGGCGCGAAACATTTGGGCTTACCAATGATGAAGCCGATTTGTGTCCCCTGCGATGCCACTTTCGCGCAAACAAAGATTTTCCCTCAATCAATCTTGCTCAAGCAGTAGCATTGGCAATTTACGAAATCAACAGTTTTGATCAACGCCTTGATGAAGAACAGGGAACCAAAATTGTAGATGCAGTTAGCGGGGAAGAACTTAGCAAAATCTATCGGTACATGATGGATGTATTAGATAATATTGGCTACTTTAGCAGCCACGAAACCACAAATTGGGATGCCTTTTTCAAAAAAATGCTGGCGCAGCTAAATCCCAACCAGGAAATGATCTATCGGATGCGACAGATCTTTAACCGGATCCATGTTTTGGTTACCGGAAAAGGTAAGGGTTACAACTGATCTTTTATATGCTCAGTGCCAAATTGGAACAATCTTTGCTCCATATTTTATATATTCGGTGCGGCAAAGCCTTTTAGGGCTATTGATAATACGAGGACGCTAATATGCAAGAATTAAACGAGAGATTTAAACAAATATATAAAGCTGTAGAAAAGTTCTGTTTCGATCGCGAAGATCCAATTCGCGCCATCCGCAATATGCACAGTTTTAATGAGGGTTACGATGCCTTTGGCTTGCAAGATGAAGATCTTAAAATACTCAGAGATCGCATCCTCCAAGATTTTAAGCCAAGCCCACGTGAAATAGCCGATTTCGGCTTGATCTTACTGAAAACCGGAAAATATGAATTTGGATCTTTAGCCATCCTCCTTATTAAAAAACATCGCCCTCGCCTCGATTCATACATTCGCGAACGACTCAAAGAATGGTTAGATTCGGGAGTGGAAAACTGGGCTCATGCCGATCTTTTGGGTACTAAAATTCTCCCCGTGTTGTTTGAACTGGAACTTACCGATCTACAGTCATTTGCCTCATGGCGA